>JAKAYF010000091.1 GCA_021816465.1 Nitrospirota bacterium | reverse complement strand
GATCTCCCTGCCATTCAAGTCTGATGCTGTGGTTGTGTCCGCAAAAAACAAGAGGTGTTTTGGTGATCTTTGGTGTGTATCCATTTAAATGGATAATCGGAAGTTTTTTGGGAGGGCTTTGCCAGACTACCAGTGTGAAACAGCCAGTCTTGGTCTCAAAGGTGAATCCATCCACCTGATCTTTTTGAAAAGGAGAGAGCAAGAAAGAGATCCGGGCCTTTCCTTTTTGCTTGATCACCCGTTCATTCCCTGGGCCTTGAAGAGAAAGGATATGAACGTATCCCTTCGGATCAGAAATCTCTCCCCGGTAAAGAAGTCCCTTTTGTGAAGCAATCGCTGAAATGGTGAAGGCTCCCGGAATATGGCTAAGGTAGATACCGGAAACCGAATGAAGCAGGGTGCTTCTAAGGGAAGAAGGTTTCTCTCCGGCCCAAACCGCTTGTGCGGGAGCGAGCCAGTGGAGTACGGCCGTAAAAACAATCGTGCAAGATATTTTCCGGAGATAAAGGATGGTCTTATTTCTGTCCAGGAATGGATGCAAGGTATCAGGTCCCCTTTGGCGCATTGATTGGATGGTCAAGGATGAAAGATGCGCCATTTTCCGCACCGCTCATCACCGTTCTTTCTGTCTTTTTTAAGGATTGAAACAGGTTGGATCTGTTTTCCAGAAAATGATCGAGAGCCTCCATGACCAAATGAGGCGCCGACGATTTCGCAGAAAACGCCAAACCTTGGGAGACCGCCCGTAAAATACGATCTTTCTGAGGATCCAGAGCCCGTTGAAACGGAATGAAAAGGGATGGGAGCCCGGACTCGATCACCTCATGGAATGTGTTGTATCCTCCGGAAGAAACGATTCCATCAAAAGCCAACAGCCAAGGTTTCAGGGGCCATAAGGAAAGGATCTTGTCCCGGGGAAACTCCTGCGTGGTAGGGATCCTTGCCAATGGTCCGGTTGCAAGGCGAAAAGAGATCTTCCGGTTGCTCAGAAAAGTGGCCACCTTCCCGGACAAGGAAACAGAATCCGGATCACCGCCCCCACCGAGTGTCACCAGAAGGGTCGGGTCGGTTGCGATTCCGAGAAGCTCTCTCGCCTTTTCCCGGTCATGCACGGGAAGAGGGGCTGTTACTGGCCCTATAAAATGGACTCTGGCGTCTGTGTCAAAGAAAGAAGGAAGAGGGACTTCTCCGGGATTGTGGGGAACCAGAATCTTGTGAAAGGGGGCGAGAAGGGATTTGAACTGGTCTTCTGGCCAACGGTCCGGATCGATTTCCCGGAAGACAAATATTTTTTTGATGGGCCATTCCAGAATGGCCCTGAGCTCTCCTTCCGGCCCCTCCGGAAAAGTGTCCACCACAATAACATGCGGATCAAACGAGGCAACCGCCTGCCAGAAAATGGGACGCACGGTCTGGAGGTAGGACTTCAGGGTCAGTCCTGATTTTTTCGCACGGGACTTTCCCGGAATCCGGATCGTGAAAAAGGGAAATTCCTCGGGATACGGCCCTGCCTCCGAGTTCGTGAGAAAGATGATCTCATGTTTCGGCTCCGCATTCCGGATGGCAAGAGCCAGGGACAGAAGCCTGTTCAGATGTCCAAGACCCAGACCATTGGATGCCGAAAACAGAATGCGCATCAGCTGCGGTCGCTGCTTTCACCGATGGATCCTTCGCGATCTTCCCGGCCGTGATCGCCCCCGCCCTGCCATCCTCCCGACTCAGGCGACGGATAGTAGTTGTTGACCACCTCCGGCTGACGCTCTCCGGAATGCATCATCCAGTCCATGAGCATCATGTCTCCAAAGCCCATGCCTCCACCCATGAAGCCCATTCCGCCACCGAAGGCGTTTTGGGGGGGAGCATAATTCCCGGTCCTCTGATAATTGCTTTCCATCTCGGCCAGACATTTGGGGCAGACCCGCACAAAGGCGGTTTTTCCATCCCGCTCGAGGGAAATGGTCCTGCCATTGGTGGCATCATTTCCGTCGAAAATACACTTGGAAGGATCCGATCCCCCTGTGAGAGGCTGATTCTCCGCATTCGGGTGCATGTTGACGGAGGGAGGAACCGGTGTTTCTCCCGATGGTGGGAGAGCTGCACTGCCCGGCTCCATGATGAATCGAATTTGCCTGATGGCTTCATCGACCGGAGCAAGTGCCGCTTCGAACCTCCTGTTTCGGTCCTCCCAGTCGGTCCCCTGTGTATCGGCTTCTTTCATGATCGTCAGGACCCGGACATAGGATGTATCAAGATTGGCGAAAGCCTTTTCCAGAAGATTTTTCTGGTCAGGGTGGTCGAGCAGGTAGTAGCTCTTTTCTTCCCTGAGCTTGTCGATGGCGGCAATCAGCCTGGCCCCGGTCTCTTCCATCTGTCGTTTGGTCTGATTTTGCAGTTCGTTTTTTTTCTTTTCACCCAATCGTCCTGCGACAAAAATCAGAAGGGCGATGGCAAAGACAACTATCATGGCAATCATCAAGGTCGAATGGCCTCCATGGGATGGTTCTGGTGAAAGCCCGGAGAGGGATGAGACTGGTGGTGGCAACCGGTTTCCGGAAGAATCCGGAGAGAACTGGCTGGTTTCCCTGACAAGCCTTTCTCTCAGCGTTTTCACATGAGCCTTGTTTCTGGCAAAGGAAAGGGAAGGGTTTGTCTGGATTGCCCCGTCAAGGTATTGAAGTGCTTCATGGTGCCTGTGAAGCCTGTTCGAGGAAAGGGCCATGAAATAGAGAAGCTTTCCTGTACCAGTCGGGTGGTTTTGATGAAGATCCCTGAAGACATTGAATGCCGCCTCCAGGTTTCCTTGATGGTAAAGGGTAAGGCCGTCCTCAAAGGTCTGTGCCGCCATGGCATTTGGCGGCATCAGGAATAGAAAGAGAAAGAGAAGAAAAACAGCCAAGGGATTGATGCGAGCAGAGTTCAGGCGATGGTTTCCTTTTCCCATATCAGGGGGCACCAAGGGTTTTCTTGAGATTGGAAAGCTCGGAGTCGATATCCGGGGATTTTTTGTCCAGTTCCCGGAAGGCGGTATCCAGGTCGGCTCCGGATTGTCGATCCGCAATCTCTCTGGTTGCCTGTGCCTGTGCTTCCATCATGTCAATCTTGTCTGTCATCCGTTTCATTTCAGTGCCAAGATGGCCGGGGTCGATCTCGGCACGAATGCTGTTGACCTCCTGGGAGGCCTGTGCCCGCTCTTCCCGCAGGGAAAGCATGGACTGCTTTCGTGCGAACTCGTCATGCATGTCCCTAAGCTTTGAAAGATCTCCCTCGATTTCGGAGACCACTTTTTGCTGTTCGTCCCGCTGCCGGGTCATCTCGGAAAGATCGGCCGAGAGCCGGCTTTTTTCCACAAGAGCTCTTTTCGCCAGATCGTCATTCCCCGCTTTGACGGCTTTTTCCGCCCGCTCCTGATAGAGGGCGACCTGGGATTCATCGTCGCGAATTTTCTGCTCGAGAAGCTTGATTTCGGCCACCGCCTTGACCAGCTCTCCCTGAGCCTTTTGAAGCTTGTCATCCAGTGCTCTCATCTGTTGGGCCATCATGGCAGCAGGGTCTTCGAGGTGATCTGCCACGGTGTTGGCATTGGCCAAAAAAATGGTTCGAAAGCGCTCATAAAGGCTCATGCACGACTCCTGTATTCTGAAGAGGATGGAAGATTTTTAGGGGGGCCGGAAGCGAGATGTCTCTCGGAGCTGCCGGGAAAGTGATGAAAAGTGTCCAGTTCTGAAGCTCCTTTCAGGAAGGAGTTTCCGGAGGAGACGGAAATGGATTCTTTTCGTTCCTGTCCATAGTGGTGGTGTAAAATGCCGACACCCGGATGGACCTTTCCCGAAGGTGTCCTGATCGCATTGGACTTTAGAATGGGGCGAAATGTTCCCGGTGTATCCACCGGATAGCCTCCCAGAAAAGCGGTGAATATCCGCTCGGAATCCCAAAGAGGAATATACCAGGATGTTGCTCCGGAGAGGGCAATGTCAAAGGTGTAGCTTGCAGTATTGAAAAGACTTTCCCAATGTTGATGGTTGGTCTGGTCCTCGAACTCGTCTCCGGAGGCATAGGGAGAGTGTGTGATATCCAGAACCCTTAAGATGAGTGACGTGATCACCCTGTGGTTGAACCTTTGGTCGGAGTTTGCGATCCTCACGGAGGCAAAGATCCGATATGGGTCGACCGGCCAAAGGGTCAGTCGGGATTCATCCCTTATGAAGCCAAGAGGCTTTTTCCAGGCTGTTCCTTCAGGGATTTTGTGGGAAGAGTCAAGGGGAGCCCTCAAGAGATGATCGCTTGAGGAAGAGCTTCTTAGCCAGTTTGCCGAAAACATGGGAGAATCCTTCCTGAGAGTCGTTCGGTTGGATCGGGTTTCGGAAGTCCCTTTTGAAAGAATACCTTGAGGGCATTATACCCGAATTGTCGGACCGGTTCAAAAGGAGAATATTGATGTGTAGGCGTTTTAATAGAAAAGAAAAGCTGTTATATGCAATTTTTGTTTGTTCTTTCTTGGGTGCATGTGCTTTTTTGAACCCTCCTGTCTTTACAGAAAAGCAGCTTTCCGGTGTGGTTACGGACCTTGATCCTTCTTCGATTATCCGGGATTACAAGGAGATTGCCGGAGAGACAGTCTTGATCGGAGGAACCATTGGCGAGATCCGGAACACCAGGGAGCGAGGATTCATGGAGGTCAATCTGTATCCCCTGAACAATGACATGAGACCCGAAAAATCCATGTCTCCATCCGGTCTTGTCTTGTTGCGGTTCGATGGGCCCATCAACAGTTTTGCCCTGACCTCCGGCCAACGGGTGACCGCTATCGGGAAGGTCATGGCCATGCGTCGGCCGGTCCCGGATGGAGATCATCTCCTGAGGCTTGTTGTGATCGATGTGGGTGACCCCAACCATTTGCATACCTGGCCGACGAGAGAACAGCAGACGGGCGGTATGCCTGGACTCAATTCCAATCCGGGTCTGATGCCGTCACCCGGCATGGGAGGCCACTAAAGGCTGTTTGTGGTTTCGAGATGTTTCTTAAGTGTTCCGAGATCGTCGAAGAGAAAATCGGGTGAAAGGGAGAGGAGCTCCTTTTTGGGATGAGTCCCTGTCGGAATCAGGCAGACCGGGACACAAGCGGCCCTTGCTGCATGGAGATCCCATGGGGAGTCTCCGATAAAGAGGGTGTTTTCGGGAGATGCCCCTAACCTGGAAAGAGCCTCCAGAATCATGTCGGGGGCGGGTTTTTCGGGAAATCCGTCTCCTTCTCCCAATGTAAACAGGGCCGGAGGGCAAATTCCAAGAGAGCGGGTGATGATCCGGGCTTCTTCACCCATTTTGTTTGTCACAACCGCCGCCGGTATTTTTGATTCCGAGAGAAAGTCCAGAATGTCCCGTGCTCCGGACATCAGACGGGTCTGACTTTCCGCAAGGGGCGTGTAGATTTCCCTGAATCTTCTTGAAGCTTTTTTGACATCCGATTCAGGGAGAAGCATGCGGAAGGAATCCTCCAGGGAGCACCCCACGAGGCCAAGCATCGCTTGGTGGGTCAGGACAATGTCCGTTTTTAGCTCCGAAAGAGTCTGGTTGAAGGACAGGAGAATAGGGGCAAAGGAATCGACAAGCGTTCCGTCAAGATCAAAAAGGACAGCTTCTAATGTTTGGAGTGGTGGCAACTTCAATCCATACTATGAGAAAGGTGGGGGACATTGGCTTAAACTGGATAGGATTGAATCCGGGGCATCCTCGGGCTGAGTGTCTGAGCAATTTTCTGCTTGGTGGTCCCAACGGGGTTCGAACCCGTGTCTCCGGCGTGAGAGGCCAGCGTCCTGGGCCACTAGACGATGGGACCATCGGTCAACAGAATGGCCATTATAGAGTGAAATACCCAATGAGGCAATCCCCCTGTGATGGGAGGATTGCCGATCACAAGAACATGAATCAGGATAACTCAAAAATAAAGGATATCTCATGAATGAAAAGATCGTTGATCGTTCAGTTGGGCTCTCCGGAGCCTTTATTAAAAATCTGCTCTCGGAGTTGTTTTTGGAGAAACAGGCACTTTTGTCGGTGCGCTCATCGGGAGCGGTCGCGGAGCTTTTTCCGGGGGAAGCCCAAACCTTTGAGCTGGGAGATTCCTATCTCACGATTGAGCGTTCCGACTGGCACCTCCATATAGAATTTTCAAAGATTGTGTCTGTTCGCTTCAAGATGGAGCGTTCTCCAAGGGGAAGGCTTGTGCGGGCGGTTATTTTTGAAGACG
>JAKAYF010000090.1 GCA_021816465.1 Nitrospirota bacterium | reverse complement strand
AGCAGATCTTCCTCCAGAGAAACGGAAAGAATGTAAAGCCAACTTGACATCCTTTCCGTTTCATCGATACTCTTTACCCCCGAAGAGAGGGACTGTCTATGAGTCAGAGTGTGGCCAGCATTGCCATGGAGCTTAAAGATGCCAGGAAGCGCCTGGGTCTGACCCAGGCCGTCCTCGCGAAACGGAGCGGGATTTCCCGGACCGCGCTCAACTCCATCGAGAAGGGGACCATCAACATGTCCGTCGAGACGCTCTTGCGTCTACTCGATGTCCTCGGGATGGATCTCAGGATAGTCCGGAAGCCGGTCAACCGTGGCCGTGTCGCCGGAAGATTTCCGAACATGGACGAACTGAAGAAGATGCGGCTGGACGGAGAGATCTAGGATGGACCGCGACATTCTCGACATCTACGTCGGCGATCGCCTGACGGCGACACTGGAGAGGGATCCCCAAAATCTGGAGTACGTTTTTTCCTATCTCCCGGGAGCAACGGATCCCATTTCCCTCACGATGCCTGTCATCGACACCGAAGACAGGTTCGTGACCCTTCCTCCCGTCCTGGAAACAAGCCTTCCCGAAGGGGAACTCCTCGAGGCCATCTTCCGAAAAATGGGAAAGGCCATTAAACTGAACGACGATTTTGATCTTCTGAAACTCGTCGGAATGAATCTGATCGGCCGCCTTACCGTCGTCCCCTCCGGAGAGTCTCCATCTGCTCGATTCCCATTCACACAGCCAGACCGTCTGGAGGCTCTTCTCCGGTCCCCGAACTCGAAGGACATGGTGACACGGGCGATGATCGATTTCGCCGAGCGGACCGGGATCTCTGGAGTGCTCCCAAAAACCTTCGCCATTTCCGATGGGAAATCCCGTCTGGCCCTGCCCGCGGGAGACTATATCCTGAAAACGGAGAGCGATGAGTACCCGGGAATCTGCATTGTCGAGCACGCATGCATGATCGCCTGCCGGAGCGCGGGACTCGATGTTCCCGAGACCATTCTGTCGGATGACGGAAAGTCTCTTCTTGTCCGTCGATTCGATATCGGTCCCGATGGAATGCGTTACGGATTCGAAGATTTTTGCTCCCTCAGATTCATCA
This sequence comes from Nitrospirota bacterium, assembly GCA_021816465.1. Lineage (GTDB taxonomy): Bacteria > Nitrospirota > Leptospirillia > Leptospirillales > Leptospirillaceae > Leptospirillum. The sequence continues at coordinate 5,157 of JAKAYF010000090.1, read as the reverse complement.
GCCGGAAAGGAAAGTACGAAGGGTCCTACGAAGGCGCCGCAAAACTCCTCTCCCTTTTCAGTACAGATCCTGAAGCCGACCGTCGAAAATTTTTCAGGGCTTTCGCCATGATGCACCTTCTCAAAAACGGGGACGCCCATCTCAAAAACTTCGGGATCCTTTACACTTCTCCGGAGGACGTCCGGCTTTCTCCGACCTACGACATGGTCACGACGACCGCTTTCCTTCCGAAGGACGCTCCGGCCCTGACTTTAAAAGGAAACAGAACCTGGCTGGACGCAGAAGGGATTGCGGCGTTCGGAGCCGAAAACTGTGGTCTGGGAACAAAGGAGACGATGGAAATCTTAGAGGAGTGTCTTTCCGGAATCGAGGAAACGATCCCCCTTCTTCGGGATCTTTCCGAACGCCATCCCATGGCCCCCGTTCAACGGGCCCTTTCCACTTTTCGACAATCCCCGGAGGTTGCCCGGGAGTCCATCATCGCCTCCATGGACGAGTCACCCGCCCCCCGGAAGTCTTCAAGACCGACTCCGGAATAGGCTTGCCCCTTTCGTTTTGGATCAAAATCAGAGTCCGGACTCCTTGCGGTCTGAAATATCGATCCAGATCCCCCCAACCATGCGGACCTCGCCTGATGGCTCCACAATCGGAAACATCGTGGAAAGCCAGCGGACCATCTTCTGGTCAACAGGAAACTTCTCCACCGTCTGGAGAGGCTTTCCTGTCCCCAGAACCGTCCGGAGATTTTCCTCGAGGTCATTGGCAATCTCCTCCCCCCACACCTCTTTCATCGACCTCCCCAGAAAACTCGAGGGTCGTTTCAGAAATCGATTCTCCCAGATCTCGTTGACGTAAAGATAGTTTCCGTCCTGGTCAAGGATGAAGGCCGCCCCGGGAAGATGTTTCATAAACTGAGAAAATCGCTCCTCACTGATGCGAAGGGCCTCCTGTGTTTCCCGGAGGAGCCTCTTTTCCTCCGACTCCGAGATCGCTCGCAACACCGCCTGGGGAAGCCGGTCCGGATGATCTTTCAACACATAATCCGTCGCCCCCTTTTTGAGGGATTCAATCGCCCGCTCCTCCCCGATCGTCCCCGAAACAAAAATAAAGGGAACATCGGGACAAAGCTCCTGGGTGATCGACAGCGCTTTCAATCCGTTGAAATCGGCCGGAAGAGTGTAGTCGGACAAGATGACATCGGGAAAGAACTCAAGTATTCCCTTGCGAAAACCTTCTTCCGATTTCACCACCATGGTCTTGAAATGAAGACCTGCCCGCCCAAGTTCCCGGATTTCAAGCTCTGCATCGGTGGCAACATCCTCACAAAAAAGAATTTTCAGAACTTTTTTCTCGTTTTCGGAAGACATCCACAGCCCTTTCCTTTTTCGTCTCTCCAGAACACATTTCTCAAGAATCTCCTCGTCCGGGAGATCCTGCCCCGGGCTGAGGATCCCTTGAGCCCCCACCCGCCTCGGCGCTGCCGTCGGGAAGACGGTTCATCACCGTCCAGTACAGGCCAGCATCGGAAACGGTCTTCATGAACTTCTCAAACTCCACCGGCTTGACGATATAGCTGTTCACTCCCAGATTATAGCTCTCGAAAAGGTCCTGCTCCTCGGTCGAGGAGGTGAGCATGACCACCGGAGTGAACCGGGTCTCTTCCCGGCTTTTGAGCACCCGCAGAACCTCCGTTCCGTCCAGTTTCGGAAGCTTGATGTCGAGAAGAACAAGCTTCAGGACAGGGTGGGGCGGTCGATTGGAGAAACGGCCCTGACAGAAGAGAAAATCGATCGCTTCCTGACCGTCAGTTACCCAATAGATGCTGTTCGTCAGATGATGGCTTCTGAGAGCCCTCATCGTCAGTTCCGCATCATAGGGATTGTCTTCCACAAGAAGAATCTCGACAGGTCCAACCAGTTCGCTCATGATTCAGCCTCTTCCAAGTCGTTGGGTGCTGCGCGATCAGGAACCGTCCGGGCCAGATCCGGATCGTCGGTGAGGACAAGGGGAACCGGAATGGAAAAAAAGAATGTGGCCCCTTCCCCGGGTTTGCCGACGGCCCAGACCCGGCCGCCATGGCGGGTAACGATGCGCTCGACAATGGCAAGCCCAACCCCCGTTCCCGGGAAATCCTCCTGGGCATGAAGACGCTGGAAGACACCGAAAAGTTTTTTATAATATTTCATGTCAAAGCCTTCCCCATTATCGGAGATGGAATAGACCACTTCCCCGTCCCCCCTCTGCCCCTCGATACTGATCACGGGATCCGGCTTCTTTTTCGTAAACTTCATCGCATTGGAGAGAAGATTCTGAAACACCTGGGAAAGAAGGGAGGGATCGCCCAGAACCCTGGGAAGATCCCCCACATGAATCTGCCCTGGAAAAGAAGCACCAGAAAGCAGCTCTGAAACCGATTTCTGCGCCAGGGAGTTCATATCCACCCATTTCTTGCTGAGAGGAGCCTTTCCCAGACGGGAAAAAGCCAGAAGGTCGTCGATCAGCCCCGACATTCTCGAGGCATTTTCCCGGACGATGCCCAAAAGCCTCAATCCTTCCGCATCGAGCACCTTGTCATAGTCTTCCATCAGGATCCGTGAAAATCCATCGATCGCGCGCAGGGGGGATCTCAGATCGTGAGAGACAGAGTAGGTGAAACTCTCAAGCTCACGATTCTTCGCCTCAAGCTCATGGGCGTGGAAGGTGAGGCGGTCGTTGAGATCAAGGATCATCTTCCGGTCCCGAAGCCGGTCCGTCACGTCAAGGAGAACCGACCGGCTCAGAAGAAAGTCCCCGTTTTCATCCCTGATGGCCGTGGCGTTTGAAAGCACGAAAAACGTGCTCCCGTCCTTTCTGACAAACTCAAACTCCACATCCCTGATTCTTCCGGACTTTTTAAAGCGGGAAAACTCCGCTTCATACACCTTGCGGGAAGCGGGTGTCATGAACTCATGATAATACTTGACCCCGACAACCTCACTGGCCTTATACCCCAGCCAGTCAAGCTCAGTCTGGTTGATCCTGACCAGAAGGCCGTTTTGGTCGATGGAGTGGTAGCCGCATGGAGCATTGTCATAGAGATCTTCATACTCCCGCGTCAGTCTCCGGTTTTCCGCTTCCGCTCTTTCATGGGCGGAAAGCTCCCGGAACAGAAACGCCAGGGAGAGCATGATCATGGTGAAGGCGATGAAATATCCCCCCAGGATCACCAGATGGACCCGTTCAGACTGCCGGGTCGACTCATCCCTCCTTTTCAGCAGGCGGGATGACTCTTCTTCCCGCATCTTGCTGATAACCGAACGGATCCGGTCCATGTCGGACTTCGCAAGATCCATGAGGAGATAGCTCTGACGGGAGCTGGGGTTCTGACGTTTTTTTCTGAGGCTCACTCCGGCCTTCAGGTAAGTCAGCCGTCTTTCCGAAAGAGCCAGCAGGGCAAGGAGGTTTTTTTGCTGGACAGGATCGTTCCGGGTCAGGTTCTTCAAAAGAAGAAACTCGTTTTTTGAGCGCTTGACAGCTTCGTCATAGGGAGCAAGATAGGCGGGGGAGCCGGTGATCAGATAGCCCCGTTCCCCTGTTTCTTCATCTTCAAGAAAGGAAAGGATCCGGTTGAGGCTCGACAGGATCAGGTAGGAATGGCCCACAAGCTCCTCCCGATGGGCAAAGGAGGAGATGCTGTTCCAGGAGACGAGGGCAACGGAAGCCATCATGAAAAGGGCCGCCAGAACCACCGACACCAGAAGAGGTTTCCGTTCCAAAAGCCCTCCATCCCGATTCCTGAACGTCCGGTCCATTCACTCCGGACGATCCATCTGCCTCCAGACAGCAGGTCGGCCATGATGGCCGAAAAAGGAACAATATGGATCATGATGACAAAGAGTGGGTACCAAACATCTTCCAGAAAACGGGACAACTTGTCAAAAATCCCATGCCTTCCCTAAAATCATGGCCCAATGCACTCGATCCGGAATGGCCGTCAAAAGGAAAAACACTCAAACAGGGAGCTCTGATGGGAAATCCATTTTCAGTCGGCCTGGCCCTTGGCTCAGGGTCAGCAAGGGGCTGGGCCCATATAGGCGTCATCAAGGCTCTTGCCCGCCTGGGCATCGAGCCCGACATCATCTGCGGAACATCGGTCGGAGCCCTTGTTGGAGCCGCTTATGCCTCCGGAAAGCTTGACCACCTTGAAAGCTGGGCAAGGGAGCTCACCCCGAAAACCATTGCCCGCTATGCCCTTATTTCCATCGGCGGAGGGACATTCCTCTCAAGCGACAAGCTGTTTCCCGTCTTCGGAGAGGAGGTTGGGTCGATCCTGATCGAGGAGTTGCCCAAAAAGTTCGCAGCTGTCGCCACCGATCTTGATTCAGGAGAGGAGATCTGGATCAGGAAAGGCACTCTGGTCAACGCCGTTGCACCATCCATCGCCCTACCGGGACTCTTCTCTCCGGTCCAGTTCGGAAAAAGATGGCTCGTGGACGGAGGACTCGTCAACCCTGTTCCGGTCACACTGTGTCGGGCCATGGGCGCCGAAATCGTTATTGCGGTCAACCTAAACGGAGATCTCGTGAGAAGGGTTCGGGAACGAGTCATTCCACCCGCTCCTCCCCAGGAGGTCAAACAGGAAACCGAAAATCGCGAGATCTCCTTCTGGGAAAATATCGGCGTTCAATTCAAGCTCCGGTTTCAGAACGGAAAAGGCGAATCGATCGCCAACGGCTCTCCGGATGAAGTTCCAAGACTTTTAAAGGTCCTGGCAAGTTCGATCAATATCATGCAGGACCGGATTACCAGAAGCCGGATGGCCGGGGACCCTCCGGATATCGTATTGTCCCCCAGACTATCGGAGCTTGGTCTTTTGGACTTCCATCGGGCATCCGAAGCGATCAGGGAGGGGGAAGATTGTGTGGACAGGATGCTTCCGGTGATCAATGACGCACTTTTCTGGGAAAAAGAGAAGTGAGAATTTGAACATCTGCCCGGGCATTCCCCTTCTTAGCCCGAAGGGCAAGAGGGGGTCAAGCGGGCGGTTTTGTTTTTCTTCTTCCTCTTTTTCAGATGTTTACGGAAGAGGAACTCCGGAGCAAAACCGTTGGATTCGACCGGGGTGTGGTGACGCCGGTGATGGCGAGCTCCGGGCGAAGGATCGATTTCTCCTCCATC
>JAKAYF010000026.1 GCA_021816465.1 Nitrospirota bacterium | reverse complement strand
CCGATCTCCATCCATGCTTCGGCCAGTGCCCTTCTGGAAATCGGCGCAATCAACAAGACGACAATGCGCAAGTTTGATGATGCCTGCCTGCTCATGTCCCCATCAGTTTGCGCAACATTTGGAATGGATCGAAACGAAAGAAATTGCTTGTGAAAAGGGGATATTATGAGAATGTTTCTTGGAACAATTTTGGAACACTGAGAGTGAAAAACAGGGTTATTCGATTAAGTAACCCGATACAACAAAACATTGATATTTATGAATTGTTCTGTTATGGGGTGTGGGGAATAAGGCGTTTTTTCTGCCTGCTAAGCGGATGTGGGGCTAAAACCCCACCGAGGGTTCGAATCCCTCCCTCTCCGCCATTTGAGACTTCCATTGTATTTCCGATAATTCGACCGTTAGACCAGCTGCAAGATTCGACCGACCCTGAAGGAGTCTTTCCATGTTTTCCCACGACAATATAAATGCCCATCTGACAAGTCTCCATGAGATTCTTCCCTCAGGGGCATTTTCCGGGAATCATGAAAAAATTCTTTTTTCTCTGGGAAAAACCCACGTTACGATCGCTGGTCTTATCGACTTTTTCCTGATCATCCTCATGGGTATTCTTGTTCGCCGGGCAGTCATGAAGGCCCTGACACTCAAGGCCGAGCGGGAAGCCAACGGTCAATCCAGAAATCTCATCTTGCTTGGATCAAAGCTTGCGGGGACGATTGTTCTTTTTCTTACAGGGCTTTTGGCACTTGATAATATCGGAGTCAAGCTGACGTCTGTCGAAGGCGTGCTGGGTATGGTTGGTCTTGGTTTTGGAATCGGGCTTCAGTCGGTGGCCGCGAACGTCATTGCCCTTGGGGTGATTCTGGCTGAAAAATCTGTCCAGCCCGGAGATATTATTGAGATCGACGGCATCGTGGGGACCGTCAAGGAGATCCGTCCAAGAAGCACCGTAATCATGAGTACGGATAACATCGCTGTTATTGTTCCCAATGGACATTTCATCTCAAACAAGGTCATCAACTGGAGCCATCTGGAAGCCAAAATACGGGCCCATATCAAAGTCGGTGTAGGGATGACCCAAAAGGATCTTGATTCAGCTGTGCGAATCATGAAGGAGGTGGCGGGGAACCACCCTCTGATTCTGAAAGATCCGGCGCCGGATGTATGGTTTGCCTCTTTTGGTGAGTCAACATACGATCTTGATCTTGTTTTTTGGCTGAAGGACGCAACGGTGCGTTATCAGGTGACGAGTGATCTTGGCTTTTCCCTGAGCAAGGCGTTTAATGATGAGGGCGTGAATATTCCCTATCCCATCCGGACGTTGTTCGTTAATGAGCCTGCTTTGGGGGCTCCCATCCAGAAATCTCCTGTCAAGGGGTAAAGCTTCGTGGCGATGTCCCATGAAAGGTCAGCTTCGGGTACTTCTCCACCGCATATCTGAGGGCCCATTCGTTTCGGAAAAGTGCTACGGGTTTTTTGTCCTGGTCATAGACGAGCAGTGTGTCCAGCGTTCCGGAAAGTGCCCTTATCATTGCATCATCCCCTGTAATCCATCTGACGCGGTCGTACCCAAGTGTGTCGAGTTTGACCGGGGCCTTGTACTCATGAAGAAGCCTGAATTTAAGAACGTCAAACTGCAACATCCCGACGGCCCCTACAATCATGTCTCGTTCCCCATCCTGGTCCATGCTGAAGATCTGTATCCCACCCTCCTGGGCAATCTGGAGAAGGCCCTTGTTCATATGTTTGCGTTTCATGGGATCTTCAATCTGTACTCTGGAAAAATATTCAGGGGAGAAATGTGGGATCCCCTCAAACGTAAAATTCCCTTTTTCACAGAGAGTATCTCCAATATGAAAGACACCAGGGTCATGGAGTCCGACAATATCTCCAGGGAATGCCTCTTCAACAAGTTCCCGTCTCTGGCCGAGAAACTGCAGGGTTTTGGTCAGCTTGATTTCCTGCCCGGTGTTATTGTTCCTGACGGTCATGCCTTTTTTGAATTTTCCTGAGCATACCCTGAGAAAGGCAAATCGATCCCGGTGAAGAGGGTCCATATTGGCCTGAATCTTGAATATGAACCCCGAAAAAACCGGATTTGATGGCTCGATCGGTCCCTGACTGGATGCTCTGGGCTGTGGTGCCGGAATCAGGGGAAGAAATCCCTCCAGAAACATTTCAACGCCAAAGTTATTGAGAGCGCTCCCGAAGAAAACAGGGGTAATCTCGCCTTTTTGAAAAAGGGCTGGATCCCATAGGTTCTGTTCCATGAGAAGAAGCTCCCGCTCATCCTCAAAGACCGCTGAAAGACCGATTGATTCCAGCACATCGGAAAGTTCTTTTGATCCGGGAGGAAGAATCTTTTCTTCGGACTTCTGCCCTCCATGTTCAAGAGATGTAAAAAGATGGGATCTTCCATCGATCAGGTCATGGACCCCTCGAAAATCCCTCCCGGTTCCGATAGGCCAGTTCCGGGGAATAGCGCGGATGTTCAGCGTCCTCTCAATTTCCGCGAGAAGGTCCATCGGAGGGACTCCCTCCCGGTCCACCTTGTTGATAAAGGTGACGATGGGCAAGTTCCGCAGCCGTGCAACTTCAAAGAGTTTCAGTGTTTGGGGTTCTATTCCCTTGGCTCCGTCGAGGAGCATGATGACCGAGTCAACCGCCTCAAGTGTCCGGTAAGTGTCTTCGCTAAAGTCCTTGTGTCCCGGGGTATCAAGAATATTGATCCCGTATCCGCGGTAATCAAACTGGAGTGCACTCGAGGTAACGCTGATACCCCTTTGCCTTTCAATCTCCATCCAGTCACTTGTCGCATGGCGCTGGGCTTTTCTGCTCTTGATGGAGCCTGCGACATGAATGGCCCCTCCATAGAGCAAAAGCTTTTCGGTAAGCGTTGTTTTTCCTGCATCGGGATGCGAAATGATGGCGAATGTCCGCCGTCTTTTAATGGCATCTGCCAGTTCTTCACTGGCCGGGCTTGTTTCAGCTGGAGATAGTTCCAATCGGTACTCCTTTTTCAGGGGATGGCTATTGTCCCTAGGATCACATCGACCTTCGGCCTTCGACTGACCGGATAAGCGTCATGTCATCGACGTATTCAAGCTCAAGTCCGACCGGAATGCCGAAGGCGATGCGGCTGACCCTGATGCCGAGAGGCTTGAAAAGCTTTGAGATATAAAGCGCTGTTGCCTCACCTTCAGTCGTTGGTGATGTTGCGACGATGATTTCCCGGACCTGGCCTGTTTCCACTCTGGAAATAAGTTCCTTGATCCTGATGGCATCAGGTCCAATTCCGTCAAGGGGGGAAAGTCTTCCCATTAAAACATGATAGAGCCCATGAAACTCTCCGGATCGTTCGACTGCATAAAGAGTCTGAACATCTTCCACGACCATAATGAGGCCTTCATCCCGGGTGGAATCCCGGCAGAGAGTGCAGACAGCGTCATCCTCTCCGGGGTTCTCGGGCAGTTCCCTGATGTTTTGGCAAATCGAGCAAAGGACCAGCTCTTTTTTCATGAGGGAAAGGTGTCCTGAAAGGGCAAATACCTCCTCATCAGAGGATTTCAAGAGATGAAAGGCCAGTTTTGTGGCTGTTCTGATCCCGATTCCGGGAAGGGTCCTCAATGCTTCGATGACCCGATAAAAAGGCATCGGATAAGGGGAGTGGTTTCTTTCTCCGGGATTTTGAGGCATGTTGCTGTCAGAATCCGGGGAATCCCGGCAATCCACCGGGCATGCCGGAAGCTTCAAGCATGGATTTTGTCATAAGGGCCCTCGCTTTTTCTCCTGCCTGGTTAATGGCCTGGCAGAGAAGCCTTTCAAGGTCTTCCCGGGCTGTTTCCTGGTAGAGCTTTGGGGTAATCGTCAGGGAGAGGACTTCAGACTTTCCGTTCATGGTGACAATAATTCCGTCTGCGTCCCCGGCGATCCCCAGGAGGCGGGCATTCTGGAGCTCTTCCTGGACTTGTCCGATCTTCCCTTTCATTTCCATGGCTTTTTTTAAGAAATCAGGCATCATTTCCGGGTCTCCTTATGATGGGTTTTCTTTTTGGCCGCTCTGGTTTTTAACCGAGATGACTTCTGCTCCAAAGATCGTCTGTGCTTCCTTGACGAGATGATGGTCTTTTACCTGGTCTGCAGGTGTTGGAACTTTTTGTCCCCCTGGTGCGCTCTGTACTTTTGTCAGAAAAGTAACAGATTGTCCTTCACGCTGAAGAAATGATTGGGAAAGCAGGGGAATGTGTTCCCGAACCCTGCTTTCAAAAAAAGCTTTTGAGACGAACAGGGTGATGGTTTGTGGGTCTGTCCGCTGGACCTGGCAATCTTCAAGGAGTTCCCTGTCATGGGGTTCGAGACCTTTTATTTCCCGGAGAAATTTTTTCCAGTCGGACGGGATTCTGATGTCCAGACGTGAGGGGGCCGGTTTATGTTCAGGTGGTGTACCGATGGTTTCTTCTGTCTTTTGGCCTGCGGTCTCCGACTGTCTGAGAGATGGTTTTTGAGGAGCACCTTCCTGTTTCGTTGAAACTGCCCGGGGATTTCTGAGAGACGAGAGAACCTGCGAAAGAGTTTCCGCATCCTTGAGGTGGCAGATTCGGCAGAGAATCAGAAGGAAAGTGATGGATGGCTGGGGGGATCTTCGGAGTTCTTCTTCTCCCCTCAAAAGGAGCGTCAGCATCTGTTCGAGAAAGATCTCTGTCCGGGACCCTGTCAGGAATGCCGGCGGAATGGATTCCTGCATCCATTCGAACGGTTTTTCCGTAAGGGGGGTGGCAAGAACTGCGGACATCAGCAGATCTCTTGTTCGTTTTGAAAGATTTTTCAGCAAATTTCTGGGATCAACTCCGATTGCAAGGAGGTTCTCGGCAATTCTCAGCGTTTCCGGGATCTTTCCTGACAGCAAGGCATCAAGAAGGTCCCTTTCAAGATTGGCCGGAGCCATTCCCAAAAAGAGGGAAATATCTTCAAGCGCTATTCCGCCATGGGATAATGCCCGGATCTGGTCGGTCAGACTCAGTGCATCCCTGAGGCTTCCTTCTGCCGCCTGTGCGAGGAGGTTCAGAACATCCGGGGTAAAATCCAGAGCTTCGGCCATGCATATTTTTTGGAGCTGATTCTTGATTTCAGGAACGGTGAGATTCCTGAACCTGAAATGCTGGCACCTGGACTGTATCGTATCCGGAACCTTGTGGGCCTCGGTGGTGGCAAAGATGAAGATGACGTGGGAAGGTGGCTCTTCGAGTGTTTTCAGAAGGGCATTGAAGGCTGCGGTCGAAAGCATATGAACTTCGTCGATAATATAGATCCGGGCCCTGCCTGAAAAGGGAAGAAAATGGATCCCTTCTCTCAGGGAGCGCACATCGTCGACACTGGTGTTGGAGGCTCCGTCGATCTCCATGACATCGGGAGAAGATCCTTTTGCAATTTCAATGCATGAAGAACATTCAAGACAGGGAGCTGTTGTCGGACCATCCTTGCAGTTGATCGATTTGGCAAGGAGTCGCGCGACAGTCGTTTTGCCCACTCCGCGGTCTCCGGAAAAGAGATAGGCCTGGGGAAGGGTCTTTGCTTTCAGGGCAAAGGTAATCGCCTTGAAAACCGATTCCTGTCCGACCAGGTCGGAAAATGTTTGAGGGCGCCATTTTCGGGCAAGGGACATGACTGTTGACATGATCAGGGATCCAATCGGGTGGTCGGGTGGAGGCCTTCGGAGGGAGACCAGGTGATTCCGGGGCACACTGAGTATTCCGATACCGTTGCTTCCTTCCGGACCTGGCGGAGTTCACGGCACTCTGTTGCACGGAGCCTGGCCCCCCCCGGAAGGTCTCCCGTATGACCCAGGGGGTAAAATGGCGGAGAGAGAGGGATTCGAACCCTCGAGGCGCTTATTAGGCACCTACACGATTTCCAGTCGTGCTCCTTCGGCCGCTCGGACATCTCTCCAGTTGACCCCAACAGAACTCTTTCAGAGGACAATTATCCGGTTAAGATATCCCAATCAGGATAAAAAAACAAGGACCAAATGCTTCAATCATGGTCTATAACTGGACGAAAAACGGCGTTTCGGACACGGTCAGTTTTCAAGAAAGGGGGAGCTTGCCGTAACGGCCTCCAGGTCGGATAAGGTATTGTAGTAGTTAATCAGGCTTTTGAAACGGTTGTATCGTGCCTGGTGAAAGTTGTTAAGCGAGGTGATCAGGTATAGAAAACTGATCTTTTGTGTTTCGTAGGCCGAAAGGGCCAGATTAAAAGCGAGCTCAGAATCAGGAAGGATCTCTCTGCTGTTTGTTTCGAATATTTTAAAGGCCACAACTGTTTTGGCCTGTGCATTGAGCGCTTCTGTTACAGCCAGGGATTTTTTCCAGATCAGAAGCCATTTTTGGGCAGATACGTTTTGCCTGAGCGAAGTAATTTTCTTTTGCTGTTTGAGTGAGAAAAAAAGGGGAAGATTGAACATGATGCCAAGAGAATAACAATTTGTGTTTGAAAATCCGTAGCATCCGATATCCCCCTCAGAACCCTGGAGCTGAAAGTCAGGGAGATAGTCCATCTCGGCCCGGGAGAGCTGTTTGATGCTGAGTGCGAGAGCACTCTGGAGTTTTTTGACATCGGGTCGTTTTTTATCAAGGGACAAATCGAGATCTGCGGTCTTTGAAAAGTGGACGGAAATCTTCTGAGGAATCCTGGGTTCTTCAAGCTGTAAAGGGGTATTCAGGGGAAGACCAAGAAGCGTATTGAGCTGGCGCCGGTCAGAGACAAGTGCGAGTGTCATGGCAATGCGCCTGAGCGTTGCCTGTTTGACCGCGTTCTTTGCACTCAGGTAGTCGAGGAGAGGAGCTTTGTTTGCCGCAACCCGTATCCGTGTTATTTTCTGGACCCGTTTGAGCCAGTCAAGAAGCCGGAGATTTTCTCGAAGCCTTTCCTCGTCGAGAAGGATTGTGTAGTAGGCTTTTTCTGTCTGGTTGATGAGAGTTCGGCGGTTGTCGAGATAGTCTTCGTGACGCAGTGCTGTTTGGGACGCCAGTATTTTTTGGTCGAGCCATGCTTTTCCGGGAAAGAGCATGTTCTGGAAAATGGACCATCCTGTTCCCGACCCATAAGGAGTGCCTGTCCCCTGGTTACCAATGCCGTAGAGAAATTCAATGATGGGATCGGACGGTGCCATTGCGGTTTCTTCCAGAAACGTTCTCGCCTGCCAGGACGAACGCAGGGATCGTGTGGACGTATTTTGCGAAAGAGCCATTCTGACCGCCCTCTCTACTGAAATGGTCCTGGTTCCTGCTAAAAACTGTTTTTGCGTTGAATCTTCCGGAAGCGGATCCGAATGGACCGGGATTGTCTCGCCGAATAAAAGAAATACGAGGGTAAAAAACAAAAGGGCCCGTATCAAAGAGCGAATACAGTTCATTCTGACAGGTTCTTGGGTGGATTTCCTTACATTGACAGAAATATCAGACGTTTGCGGGAATAAGAAGGCTGGAAGCATTTTTGATCATGGCATATGTTTCATCCCAGGAGATAGCAGGATAGGGACGATCTGGATCCTCGCTGACGGACAGAACCTGTCCTTTTCCACTGTCAGGCCACGTTGCGGAACTGCTCAGAAGAATAACCCTGTTTTGGGGAGATCTTTCCAGGATGGACTGGATCATCCTGATCTGGGACTGGCCAAGTGGACTTCGGAGAAGGACAAGCGTCATGTTCAATCCTCAGAAAAAAAGAAACTGGGAATATCGGGTAATGTGTTCCGAAAGCTCCTCAGGTGTCATGGGCAATGCGCCAACCGGAGGTGTTGCCCCTTCTTCCGGTTCGTAATAGATTTCAACGCCCATTTCCGGAAATCCTGTCCAGAATTTCATCAGGATCTCCCCGTCCTCAAGGTCTTCAAGATTTTCCATGAAGAGAGGCAGTGCTTCCTTGAAAAGGTAAATGCCTACGGGGATCTCTCCTCCGACAAGCCCCGCAGTAACCCGAACGGCTTCCGCCGGTCGGGGGCTTTCCCGAGGATCGCTCTGGATAAAGACAAGAGTACTGTTTGATGCCGGATGCTCTTTTGATGTCTGGGTCATTGGGGTTCTTTCCAGGAGTCAGTTGAAAGAAACAAAGCGATCACACCCCTCCATGATTTGCGTTAGCATAACAAGACCGCAAAAAGTCGTTTTTCCGGGATCGTTGATCCGCCGGGACTGTGCGCCATAGGCGCAGCTGTATACATGAACGGTCGGGCCCGGCAAATCCTGGACCCAGTCTAAGGGAATAAACCTGGTTCCTTCGTCAAGAAGATAGAGATATACAACATCGCCGCATTTTTGGGCCGCGTGAATCAGTTCCTGGACGACGGGCCCATCCCCTTTGTCGGGATGGGTCGACAGGAGAATGCCGAACTTCATGCGCTGTCCCTGTTCCTTTGCGAGCCAATCACGCTGAAGCCTTTTTCAAGCGAAGATCAAAAAGCCCGTCGGGCCTCTCGGAGATGGAAAGAATCTCGTGGCCTTCTTCCTGGGCGGATCGTGGAACGTTCTTGATGGGTTCTCCCGGATCGAGAACGACCTTCAGGATTTGTCCCGGGGCCATCGTTTCAAGCTTGAGCTTGGTCTTGACAAAATTGAATGGACACTTGACCCCTCTCAGGTCCAAATCCAGATCTTCCTGCTGGCTCATCATTTGCTCCTTGCTGAAAACTCAGACAGCGACTGAAAATAAAAGCTTGACGGTCAGATTCTACCATGTCGGCATCGTGAGAAAAAGGGCTTCCTTTAATGTCTGGGAAAATATCCCTGAAAGGAAATCCCTACTCAAGCTTCAAGAACTCCGACAAGGGCAGTGGAGGATCGACAGGGAGCTTGATCCTGGATTTCAGGTTTTTCCAGACGACTGACGATGCCTGCTCAAGGGAGCAGTTTCTGAGCATGATGATGGCCAGTCCCTTGTCCCAGTCGAGAAAAAGCGGGTCGGGTATCCTGTGGGATTTCTGGAGTCCGGGAAGTGTTGCCTGGCTTAGGCCCCATATGGGCAATACGGGAATTTTCTGGGCTTCCGCGGAGTTGTTTTCAAGAATTCTGGAGATGGGGACGAGGCCATCGGGGGAGTAGCCCTGGCCTGACCAGTATTTGCTGAAATGGAACCTGGAGCTTTGAAACTGTTGTGCGCTCATGACCGACTGCCTGGAGAAATCCCTAAGGTAGGAGGAAAAGCGGTCCACGCCGAACTGATTGAGTTTCTGGTGGTTGATGGAGATCCAGAAAAGGGGAAGGACCTGTCCGATGAACATGGGTGTTCTCATCATGACATCAACTCCTTCCATGTAAGCCTGGAGTCTCGTTGTGGGTATGTATCCGCTGGGCTCATCGGAGTCAAAAATATTCCTGACCCATTTCCCGGCGCGGTCTTCGTAGAAAAGATGGGCCCCCTGCCTTTCCTTTCCAACTCCGATATAACTGTTAATGCGATGAATATGGATGGAAAGGGAAAGCTCTTCCGGAAGAGTCGTGATCGCCTGTGTAATGAGTTCTTCTGTTTCGGCATCTTCGAACCAGTTTGCAAGTTCGGAAAACAGGGACGGAAGCTTTTCTCCGTCTATCGATTCCTGAAGCGCGGCACATTCTTTCAGGTCGGAAGCGGGGGATAGCGACAGGTGTGTTCCGAATGGTGTCGGGGTCAGGATAATACCCAAAAACAAGAATTCACCCATTGTGTTTGGCACCAGAATGAAACGGTCCGTTATCTGGGATTCGAGATGTTTTGCCTTTTCGAGGAATTCCTTCAGATGGCTGCGCTCTCCGACTGTCACATGTCGGGAGAGATGGTCCAGAAAATCGTCGAGGGTCTTCTCATGCCCTATTTGTTTCCAGAGTCCCTTGCATGTTGGTGAATAGAGGACCAGTCTCTTGTTTTGGTAGAATAATCCCTGATATGGTCCCATGGTTTTTTCGAGGGAGTCGAAGATTTTTCTGGGTGGGAATGGTGGCCCGAAAAAGGCTCTTGGGCTTCGGTTTTCATAAAGAAGCATCGGTTATATCCTGTCTGGAGGCTAAAAACTGGACCCTCATGGCCAAGTGGAGAAATCTTCCAAGCTCAAAAAAAGATTCATTATCCTAGGTCTTATCGGTTCTATCCTCGTTCGGTTCATCTGGGCAACAAGCAGGAAGACCTTTGTCGGTTTCCAGGACTATTGGTCCAAAACGGCAGATGGAAATGGTGTTCTTGTGGCATTCTGGCACAACCAGGGGCTCATGATGCCTTTGGCCTGGAAAGGGTTGCGAGGCCGGTCCAGAATCATTGTCTCCCGCTCAAAAGATGGCGACCTGATAGCGGGTCTCCTCCGTGTTTTCGGCATTTTGTGCGTTCGGGGCTCATCCACCCGTGGAGGGAAGGAAGCCCTCTCGGATATCCTCGCCGCCGGAAGTGATCCGGGGATGACCCTCGTAGTGACTCCGGATGGTCCCAGGGGACCGGCCGGAGTGGTCAAGGAAGGAGTTGCCTACCTTGCCCTGAAGACGGGCCGACCTCTTTATTGCCTATCAGTATCCTACACTAGGGTTCATATGTTCAAAAGTTGGGATGGTTTTCTCCTGCCCTGGCCCTTTGGAAAGGCATTTTTTGTGTGTCGTGGCCCGATCTTCTTGTCAGGCGGGGTGGATAAAATCGCTCGGAAGAGAGTTGGAGAACAAATACAATGGCACCTTGACCGGGTCAATGAATACTCCCGGGCATTGTCTCTGGGATTTGTCGATGTCGGGACCGTTGAAGAAAGACTTCGTGAGGTTTGTCCTTTTAATGAAGAGGCAAGTTATTCCCGGGGGAGGGATCTTTTGGGTTCATGACCGGGCAGGACTGGAGGGCTTGTCCTCATATTTTTTGGTGATCTCATAGTATTAGGGTTCGAACGGGTGCACGACAAATTTTTGAGAATGCGCAGAAATCCGCCCCTGGCCGATCTCACGCACATCTCCTTGCTGTGCGCCGCTCGAAGAAGGCTTCGAGCCTTCCGCTGAGTTTGGCGCATCGAAGGGCAATGATGGCGTTGGCTCCCTCAAGACTCCAGAACATGCCGGACTGTCTTCCGTGTGGCCGACCGCTGGTTTGTCAGCATCACCGTCGATACCCCGGACGATTCACATCTGCCCAAGGCCAAAAACCAAGGCGTGGTGGGTGTGGATTTGGGCGTATCGGCGCTGACAAAGCTCTCAACGGGAGAGGCCATCACCGGGCCGAAGGCGCACAAGGCTTTGCTGTCCAGGCTGCAACGGCTGTCGCGCAGCCTGTCGCGCAAGCTCCAAGGCTCGGAGAATCGCAAGAAGGCGAAGGTGAAACTGGCAAGGCTGCACGCCAGAGTCGGCCATATCCGCAAGGATGCGCTCCATAAACTCACGACGGACCTGACGTGCCGGTTCCACACCATCGCCATCGAGGACTTGAACGTGCGTGGCATGGTCAAAACCGGCACTTGTCGCGCGCCGTGTCTGATATGGGCTTTTTCGAGTTCCGGCGGCAACTGGAGTACAAGGCGGCACAGCGCGGCGGAATGATCGTCGTGGCCGACCGCTGGTATCCGAGTCGTAAAACGTGTTCGGATTGCGGTCAAAAGCTCGAAACTTTGCCGCTGGCGGTACGCGAGTGGGTGTGCCCTGCGTGTGGTTCGGTTCATGATCGAGATGTAAACGCAGCAATCAACTTGAAGAATCTGGCGGCGAGTTCCACCGTCTCAGCCTGTGGAGAGGAAGGCTCTGGCCTTGGGCGCAAGCTCAAGACGAAACCAGCCTCGGTGAAGCAGGAATCCAGCAGCAAAGCGATCTATGCTTAGCTTTGCGTAGGTATGGAGGAACGGATTATCTTACAAAGGAAAACAAAATGTTCAAAGCTGTCAATGAGTTTAGTCCGTAATATTTCGTAACAAAAACTGCATCCAGTATTAGGTATATAATAAATTCTGCATTCAGATAATAAATTCTGCATCGGTTACTTTGGAGAAAATATGGCAACCCTGATCGGATATCAATGGCTTATTAAAAATCTCGATCTTGATGTGCCTTCTCCGGCGCAGATTTCCATGATTGGAGAGCCGGATAATTCGGAATCTTATCCGAAGGATCGGATAAGAACCTTTCGAAAGGAATATCAGGTTTCTGACGATCCGATCTCTCACTTGTGCTTCGCCCTGAAACATGAGAGCATCGATCTTTCGATCATCGATCGAACCTTGCGAGTCATCGACAGGAAGACGCTTGAGAAGCGTTTAAACGAGTCACTTGGAAAATACGAACGAAAAATTGGATTCTACTATGAATTTCTGATTGGGAATGATCTGGATGTTCCCAAAATGACGACAGGAAATTACATCGATCTTCTTGATCCCTCCGAATATTTCACGGCTCCTCCGGATAAGAGCCAGAAATGGCGGGTCAACAACAACCTTATCGGAACTCCGGAATTCTGTCCGATAGTCAGAAAAACACCCGTTCTTATGGAATTTATCGACAAAAACCTTGATAAAAAAGTGAAGGATCTGTTGTCTTCCTATCCTTTGAGCGTGATATTGAGGGCCAATCAGTATCTTTATCTCAAGGAAACGAAGTCCTCATTCATGATCGAAAGGGAGGAGCCGAAGGGAGACAGGATCCAGCGATTCGTTCAGCTCCTCCATCGGAGAAACGCTTTTCCCGGCATGACGAAGGAGGACTTTATCCGGATTCAGAACATGATTGTCGATCCCCGGTTCTCTTCAAAGGACTACCGGACGGATCAGAATTATGTCGGGGAGCGCATCGGAAACGGGACGGAGATCGTTCATTATATATCGCCCTCTCCCGATTCGGTTGGGGGAATGATGGATGGACTGATTGCCACGATGACAAGAACCCGCCAGGAGGTTCACCCCGTCATTCGGGCCGCCTGTCTTTCCTTCGGATTTGTTTTCATCCATCCGTTCGATGACGGTAACGGCAGAATTCATCGATTTCTTATCCATGACATTCTTGCCAAAGGAAACTTTACCCCGGACGATGCCATATTCCCTGTATCGGCCCATATTCTCAACAACATGGACGACTATGACAGGTGCCTTGAATCCTTTTCGAGAAAGGTTATGGAGATCAGTCGGTATGAGATCGATTCCGAAGGAATCCTGACGAAAAAGAACGATACGGATTTCATCTACAAATATTTCGATGCGACAGCGATGTCCGAATATCTGTTCAAGGTGATCGAAGAGACGATCAATGTTGACATTCCTGCCGAGCTTGATTTTCTGCTCCGATACGAAAAGGCCAAAAAAGAGATCCAGGCGATTGTCGATATGCCTGACAGCAAGATTGACCTGTTTATTGATGTATGCCGTCAAAATAATGGTGTTTTGAGTGTTGTCAAGCGAAAAAAGTTTTTTCCGATGCTTTCGGATGAAGAGGTCTCTAGCTTGGAGAATGTCGTCTCCATAACCTTTTAACATAGGAGGGAACGACAATGGTTCTGACGCCCAATGAATCTTTAGCTTCATGGCTTGTGGCGGGAGCTTTTGTTTTCTCCGGCTTTGCTATTTATAAAAAACGCTCTCATTGATGGCTTTTTCTTCCGGCTCCGTCTGATCAATCTCCCTGGAAACGGTAATCCTGCACATCTCCATCAGCTTTTTTGCAATCTTCTTCATCCTCTGCGCGCACCGGAAACCTCGGCGTTAACGCCGGGAAAGAGTGCGCTTTCCTTTCGTTTAATGGTTTCGACCGCATACCCGTGTCCGTCTCCCCGCTTCCGACATCGGCAGACTTTGTGAGAAATACCCTGAACGACCGCTCCGGTTCCTGGATATTGAAGCTTCCGGAGGACCGGACTGCGACCCTGCCAAGGTAAGCCCCGATCTTCTTGCCGTTTGTGACGACCGCCCTCACCAGGTCTCAGGTGACAAACCCGAAGTGGTCTTTCGTTCTGGTGAGGAACCCTCTCGGAAAACCGAAGGCATCGAGTATCTGTTGCAGATCGAATCGAACCAGTTCCTGACTGATGTCAGAAACCGGGGAGGCTTCCGGAATCGATTCACCCAGGCCATGGTCGTATCGACCCGGTGCTGGAGGGACGGAGCCAGCCACCCTTCCGGTCTGGTCCGATTGTCGAACCGGGGTTTCCTGTATCCGATTTTCTCTCACGAAAGAGCTTCACCAATGCTATATTAGACTCTCCATCCTTGGAATTGTCTCTTTTGTGGTTCGTCGGAGGGAGTCTTTGTTGACAGATAGAGCGTTCCGGGCTAACATCCTGAAACATGATACTACGTATCAATTTTGGTCCCCCCTGAAAAATGGATGAATTTCCCTGAGTATCCGGAGAGAGCATGTCTTTTTTCTTCCGTCTTAACGTTTCTTGCCCTGTTCTTTTGCTTTTTCTTGTTGTGGGGATTTTTCCTGCCTATGCAGACAGTGCTTTGGATATCTCCGGAGTGCCCATTCCATTTCCCGGTCTTGAAATCCCGTGGGGATACGGATCTCTGGCAGCGAATGCATCAGATCCCGTTTCCGGTGGCATGAGCGATCATCCGGGTGTTGTGCCATCGGTTCCTGTGACAACGACGACAAACATGCTTTCAAGCGGAATTGCCCATGCTGGAAACCGAATTTTTATTGAGCCTCTGATTGTCAAGGACGGGGATATCGACAACCAGTTGACTCTAATGCCCACCTACGGTGGAATGCCGGGAAAAAGCAGTGCGTTCACAACGCCGGTCATGTTGGAAAAACGCATGACCCACCACTTCAGCTTGCGTCTTGATACCCACTATATCGATCTCTGGACGCCGAACCATACCTATTCAGGTTTCCAGTATGCCGGAATTCAGGGAAAGTACCTGATGTACGAAAATGATCCCCATGAAATATTCACGACATTCATCATGAGAGGCATTGTTCCTGTCGGAGGAACTCCGGTTGGGCAGGGTAACCCTTTTACGCTCTACTCTTATCTTGTCTTCAACAAGGGGCTTGGCGATGTTCCTGTTTCATGGATTCGTCCGTTTGCGTTTCAGACCGACATGGCAGGAATTGTTCCCTTCGGAAATGGTCCCATGGCCCTGTCGGACTTCATGGGAACATATGACTTCGGGGATTCGATCCGTTTTGACGGGGCGATCGAGTACAGCCTCCTGTACCTTCACGATATCATCGGCGTCAATGTGCCTGCTTTTCTGGCCCATCTCACTCCGGCGGTCGAGTCGAGAACACTGATCAATCTCTCCAATAATGGATACTACGGAAGGACAGAGGGGTACCTCTCCTACGAGATGAATTATCAGGCGGACTGGTATCAGCTGAGTCTTGCCTACCAAAGTCCATATGGACAGGATGCCTCTTTCGAGGGACAACGGTATGTTTTTTATACAACGTTTTTTTATGGTTGGCTTCTAAGAAAAATGGGATACCACGCAACTCCTTATTAGCTTGATCCTGTTCCTCGGAATGAAGCAGGATCAAGTCGTGTTGACTGTTTTTTGCTCCTCGATTAACATTTGTTAATAATTTCTTAACAGATGTTATTTCTGTTGTATGCTACGGGGTGCTCGCTAGGAGAGCGTGGGGAGATGGTCAGTGTTTCTGGCATGACCTTCGCTGGATCAAAGAGGCCTCCTCATTTTTGGAATTCTGAATGATTTTGGGATCTTGGGGGTTGCCGCGCCTGCTATGGTCAAAAATTTGGGTAACTGATCTCATGAATCTGTATACTCCCCCCTTGTATTTTTTGTGCTCTTGATTCACAGTGTCGAGGCGGGTCCTTATGATGAATGTGAGACGGGAGAGCTCACATCAGAATAAAACGCCCAGATATGGAGATCTCGTTTGCTCGGCATGGTGGCTCGGATCAGTGGCTCGTGGCTCTTCCTGGGAAGGAACGGCTGACTATCGAAGATTACCTTTCAATCCTTTCAGTTTCCCGAAGATCAGGCGTATCAGGGCCCGGTTTTTCCGGATATTCGGGGGAGTTGTCTGGCCGGTCACGATCCTTAAAGACGTGGCCGGGACACCTTTCGGATCCATTTTGGTCGAGAGCGAAAACCAGGTTCTGTTCCCATGCCGGAGAGGACGTGAAATTCTCCCGTCTGCCAGACAATCCATAACCGGGGGATCCTGGCGGCAAACAATGTCAAGCGTTTCGTTTTTGTGAAACAGAATTCATCCGGGGCACCGGAGGTCTCGATCTGGGGAGATACCCGTCAATAAAAGGGATCGGTGAGCCAGAAAATCCCGGGTGCGATCCTGGGAATCCCCCTCTACAACCATTTTCCGGTTTCGTGGCGGGAGGATATCAATTCTAATGGAGATAATATGTTGACATTTTCTAAATGCCTTCGGTTTATAGATATTCTGTTTTTACTGATCCTGATGGGATTTGGCTCCGGCGAATCCTTTGCTGCGACTGAAATGGCGGAGACGGGGCAGAATCAGTCCCTCAAAAGTTCAGCTGCGGGGGCGGATGAGTCTCCGGTGCCGAGGAGGCTTACTGTTTCGCAGGCCGTAGACATCGCACTGCGGAAAAATCCTGATATCCTGGCCTATAAGGCTTCGTGGAAGTCCACGAAAAAACTCGAAGTGACGGCTCTGGCTCCAGCCGATCCGCAGATTCAGTATCTCTTCGGAGCGGGTGAGCAGGGGAATGGTCCCAATGGCCAGGGCCTTCCCTACCAGTCTGGCAACAACTGGGCCATTACCCAAAGTGTCCTTTTTCCGGGAAAGTCGGAGATTGGATACCAGATCAACAGGGATAATACAAAAAACGCATATCTTGCTTATCAGGCCCAGAAGGTATCTTTGCGAAACCAGACTGAAATGGCTTGTTTCCAGTTGCTTTTGGCCCAGAAATCTCTCTCCCTGAATCTTGAAATGCAGAACTGGCTGGCAAGGGTTCTGGATATCACAAGAACGAAGCTTTCGGTTGGGTCGGCCCAGATACTCGACGTGGTCAATGCAAAGGTTCAGCTGTCCCAGGCCAAGCTCGACCAGCTCACTGCGGAAATGTCTGAGATGATCGCAAGACGCCAGCTTAATGCCCTTTTGGCCTACCCTCCAGACACCCCTGTCGAGATCGATTCTCCTTCAGCTCCCGTTTCTTTTTCCAGACCGCTTTCAGGGCTTGAGGCGCTGGCCTTGAAAAACCGGCCGGACCTCCTGTCGAGCGAGACCAATCTCGAATTGAACCGTCATCAGCTGACTCTGACAAAGATGGGGTATCTGCCTGATTTCCAGTTTGAAGGATCGATGGGAGGGGAATCCTGCTACGGGTTCTCGGGCCTGAACTGTTATTACGCGGGGCTTCAGGTCAATGTTCCCATTTTTGCCATGATGAAACAAAAACCCCAGGTCGATTCGGCGGCTGATCAGGTCAGGTCTGCGGATTTTCAGTATCAGTGGCAGGCGGTACAGGTTCGCCTGAACGTGGACAACTCATACTCCCAGGTTGTTCTGGGTTACCGTCAGTATGAGATCAGTGACCGGGAGATTGTTCCACAGACTCGCCTGGCCTTTGATCTGGCTCTTACGGGTTATGAGAATCAGAAAAACGATTTTTTGTATCTGATCAGTGCGATACAGGCGTACAGGCAAGCCAGGTATGCGGGTTACCAAAACCTGATCGGGTATTACCAGGCCCTTTCAAATCTCGAGGCGGCAGTTGGGGAATCCCTTCCTGAGCTTAGCGGGGAAAATTCGGGGATGAAATCCCGGGAAGAGGTGAAGTAATGAGATCTGGAAGATATTTGCCATTTGCTCTGATCCTGTTTTTGACCCTGCTTCTTGGAGGTTTTTGTTCTCCTTCCTTCCTTCTTGCGCTACCTTTGGATCCGACCGTTCTGACTTTGACTCCTGAGCAGATCAAGGCACATTGGGTCAAGACAGAGGTCGCTGTTCCCAGGAGAATTTCACGGACGATTCGTAGAACCGGAACGATCAATTTTGACGAGGGCAGAGTTTCGGTTATTTCGGCAAGAGTTGCTG
The DNA here is from genome assembly GCA_021816465.1 of Nitrospirota bacterium. Taxonomy (GTDB): domain Bacteria; phylum Nitrospirota; class Leptospirillia; order Leptospirillales; family Leptospirillaceae; genus Leptospirillum. The sequence continues at coordinate 10,380 of JAKAYF010000026.1, read as the reverse complement.
CCAGGGAGGTCAAGATCCTGGCCTTTGAGGGACAGAGGGTTTCCAAAAACGATGACCTGGCCAAGGTCTACAGTCCCGATTATGTGACTGCAGAAGTTGAGTATCTGAATGCATTCAGGGTAGCGAAGACGTCCCAGGACGCATCGGAAGCCAAATCCTATATCCAGGCGGTGGCAAAGAAACTGCTACTGATGGGTGCTTCGGAAAAAGACCTTTCAAGACTTTCCAGAACGGGAAAAATTGATCCTTATCTCACGATCCACTCTCCCAGGGCAGGGACGATCCTGAACTCCCAGCTGAGGGAAGGACTCTTCATGAATCCGGGAGACCAGCTACTGACAATTGCGGATCTCTCGAAACTCTGGGTTTATATGGATATTTTTGAAGGAGATCTCCCCCTGGTTCGACAGGGACAGAAAATCATGGTTCATACCGTTGCCTATCCCGAGATGAGTTTTGGTGGAAAGATCATTTATCTGGGGGGGATGGTCGATCCGGCAACGCGTACATTTCATGTAAGAGGGGAAATCTCGAATATAGATAACTTGTTGAAACCGGGAATGTTTGCCTCTGTCATCATCAGCCTTGACCGGCCAACGGGAGAAATCGCTCTTCCTGATGCTGCCTTTATCAGGGATGACCAGGGGTATCATGTTTTTGTTGAAACGGCACCTGGATCTTTTGTGACGAGGGAAGTTTCTGCCGGTGACGAGTCGGACGGAGAAATGACTGTTTTCTCAGGAGTCTCGTCCGGAGAGACGATTGCTGTTTCCGGGGCGATCCTTCTTGAAAACATGAGACAGGACCTTCTGAACCGGGGAGTGTTGCCAACACCTCGAAAGAGACAGGTCCGTTAATGAGGACCCTTCTTAAGCTGGCCCTCAGGGAAAGAGTTTTTGTCTATCTGCTGAGCGTTGTCGTGGTTGTTCTTGGAGTTGTTTCTTACCAGAACCTGCAAATTGAGCCCTATCCGGACGTATCGCCCCTTATGGTGAGAGTCCTGACCCAGTGGCCAGGCAGAGGGGCTGAAGAGGTTGAACGCCAGATCACCCTCCCCATTGAGATTGCGATCAACGGAACTCCGGGAATGAAAGCCCAGCGATCGATCTCCATGTACGGCCTGTCTGTGGTGATGGCTATTTTTTCCGGCAATGTCAATGATTTTGAGGCCAGACACCGCATTTACAACCGGACCGCTCAGGCCAACCTTCCAGCAGGAATCGTGCCGGTTCTGGATATCAATACGCCGGCAACGGGTGAGATTTATCGATATACGCTTTCAGGTGCCCCGCTTGATGAGCTAAAGACACTGGATGACTGGGTTCTTGAGCGAAGATTCAAGGAGATCCCCGGGGTTGCTGATGAATCCGGAATGGGCGGATGGATCAGACAGTACCAGATTCTGGTCGACATGAGCCGTCTTAGAGACTACAACCTGACCCTTGCCCAGGTGATGGCAGCTGTCTCGGCAGCCAATAACAATGTGGGTGCCTATGTCCTGAATTTCGGGGAGACCGCCCAGGTGGTCAGGGGGATAGGGCTCTTGAGGAACCGGGAGGATATCGGCAAGATCATGGTTGCCGAGGTCAAGGGAACACCTGTTCTGATCCGGGATATCGCTACCGTGCAGATTGGCCCCCAGCCCCGGCTTGGCCGGGTTGGACGGAATCTGAACAATGACACGGTCGAAGGAGTTGTCCTTTTATTGCGAGGGGCCAACACCCGGCATGTTCTTGAGCGTGTCCACAAGAAAGTGGAGGAAATCCGGGCCCACGATCTGCCCAAAGGGGTCAAGATCAATACCTTCTACGACAGAACGGAATTGATGGGCTGGACGCTTCATACCGTTCTTGAGAACCTGTCTCTTGGAATCACGCTGGTCCTTTTGACGCTATATGTGTTTTTGGGAAATCTGCGCTCAGCCCTGATTGTGGCCGTAACGATTCCTGTTGCCCTGCTTGCCGCATTTTCCCTGATGAAGCTGAAGGGAATCTCGGCGAACCTTCTGTCACTTGGCGCGATCGATTTCGGAATTCTTGTGGATGCTTCGGTCATTGTTGTGGAAAATATCTACCGGCATCTTATGGAAAGGCCTTCTGGCGACAAGACGGACACGCGGTTGATTGTCTTTTCCGCGGTAACAGAGGTGCAGGGAGCCACTGTCTTCTCAACGATGATTGTTTTTGCAGCCTATGTCCCCCTTTTGTTCATGAAGGGGGTTGAAGGCAAGATTTTCACCCCGATGGCCTATACGATGGGTGGAGGTCTTCTGGCGGCGGTGATCCTGTCGATGACCTTGTCTCCGGCTATTTCTTCTGCAGCACTCTCAAATGTTTCCCCCCATGAAGATACATTCCTGATGCGCCTGGTGAAGCGGTCTTACCGGTTTCTTCTCTCGTGGGTTCTTGCCAACAAGGTTGTAACGCTGACTCTGGCAGGAGGTTTTCTCATCTTAACCTCTTTGATCATTCTTCCGAGACTTGGGACAGAGTTTCTTCCCAAGCTTGAAGAAAACAACCTTTACATACGGGCCACCTATCCTGTTTCTGTCAGTCTTCCCTATGGGGCAAAGATGACTGATGGCATCAGGAGAATGATTCTTGAAACCCCGGAAATCAAGGTTGTGACATCGGAGGAGGGTCGACCGGATGACGCCTATGATGTCGGAGGGTTCTGGAATGCCGAATTTGCAGTGTTTTTCAAACCCGAGAAACAATGGCGTCCTGGTGTGACAAAAGCAATGATCCAGGCCGAAATCCTGAAAAAGCTCCATGGGATCCCAGGTGTGACGTTTAATGTGTCACAGTATATTGAGGACAATGTGGAAGAGGCGGTATCAGGGGTGAAAGGCCAGAACAGCCTCAAGATCTTTGGTCCGGATCCAAAAGAGCTTGAGCGACTTGCGCAAAGGACCGTTTCCCTTCTGTCTTCTGTAAAGGGAATGGCCGATCTTGGTATTTTCAGGATTCGTGGAGGCCAGGAGCTTCTCATTCGCGTTGACCCGTCAGCCTGTGCCCGTTATGGTGTCCATGCCCAGGATGTTGAGAATGTCATCCAGACCGCTGTTGGTGGAGTGGCTGTTACCCAGATTTTAAAGCAGGAGGAGCGTTTCGACGTGACGATCCGGCTTGCCGCAAAATACCGGAAGGATATCAAGGCGATCAGGTCTATTCTGGTCGACACTCCTGACGGATCGCACATTCCTCTCTCCCAGCTGTCGACCATTGAGGTCAAGAACGGGAACTCCTACATCTTTCGCGAGCAAAACTCCCGCTATATTCCTGTAAAGTTTTCCGTTCGCCACAGGGATATAGGAAGCGCGGTTGATGAGGCCAAAAGCCTCATTTCAAAGAATGTTCCGATGCCGGCAGGTTACAGGATCCAGTGGTACGGGGAGTACAGGGAAATGAAGGAAGCCCAGTCGAGGCTTCTGATCCTGGCACCAATTGCCGTTGGAATCATGTTTTTGCTCCTGTACTGGTCCTACCAGTCGGTTGGTTATGCCTTTGTCCAGCTTCTTTCCGTACCGTTTGCTCTTACGGGTGGGGTCTGGGCTCTTTACCTGACAGGACATCATCTGTCTATTTCCGCGGCAATAGGATTCTTGTCCCTGTTTGGCATCGCGATCCAGGACGGAATGATCCTGATCAATTTTGTAACAAGGTTGAGGCAGGAAGGAATGGGGATGGCCGAAGCGATCACAAAAGGCGGAGAGCTCCGGGTGCGTCCTGTGCTGATGACCGCACTTCTTGCCGGACTTGGTCTTCTGCCTGCGGCTCTTTCAACAGGAATAGGCAATCAGGCCCAGAAGCCTCTGGCAATCGTTATCGTGGGAGGAGTTGTGACTGCGATTCTCTTCACTCTTCTGGTGCTGCCCGTGGTCTATTCGCTCACCGGAAAACTTCCCCAATCGCCAAAGGGGTTTGCGGGAGATGAGATTTCCTGATCAGGGAGCTTGAGCGGAGCTCTTTTCTGTCAACAAGAATCCAGTCATTGAAATGCAGTAGTAGGACATAGCCCTGTGGGGAACGGACAAAGATATGCCGGGTGATTTTTCCCTGGACCGGCTTGCCCATCCGGCAAAGGACAAAAGCGGAAGAAAGTGCTCTTCAGTGGGGTGGTTCCTGTTTCCGTAGGGGGCCACCTTTCTGTAGTTAATCAGATCAGTCCAGTTTTCTGACAGCACTGTTTCCACCGTCCAGCGATCAAACTCTTCCGCCCAGGGAGCCCCTTTTCCTTCTGAGAACCTTGCCTCAGACAGGTTGTGGGTGACTCCTCCGCTTGCGAGAAAAAAGAGATCATCTCCCATGATGTCATGGAGATCCCTTCCGAACTGAAACATGCTTTCGGCTCCCATTTCCCGGGATAGTGAAATGGGAACAACCGGAAGAGAGCAATCGGGGAGCATTGCCATGAGAGGGATCCAGACCCCGTGGTCAAGTCCTCTGTGGAGATCGATTTTCGAACGCCATCCGGCTTTGAAAATCCTGTCATTCAGGTCCGTCGCCATCGATTGAGACCCGGATGCAGGGTATTTCATCCGATAGAGCTCTTCGGGAAACCCTCCAAAGTCGTGAATGGTTGCAGGGTGGGGGTTCGCTGACAGGGTTATTTCTTTTTCCATCCAGTGGGCAGATATGACAACGATTCCCCTGAAATGGGTTCCGGAGCCCAGGTAGCTTTTCCAGGAGGCCAGGGCACCGTCGTTTCCAAGAATGATATCAGGTGCACCGTGGCTGATGAATCCGGCCGTGTTATTCAAGAAAAGTCCCTCCCCCCAGTTTTGTCGTCCCCTTAATCTTGTTGATCGATGATTCTTTGCTGTGTATAGTCGATATGATGGAATGGTTGCATGTTGCCTGGCAAGTTTGTCTTGCCGGGAGGGAAGGCGTTTTTTCGATGTCTACAAGGGAGAATCATTCGATGGGAGAGTTTTCCTCGGGTAGTTCAGGGCAGGACTCACCGCCACAAGCAAAGGATGGGCGGGACTTTTCCCAGATTGAAAGGCTTCTGCACGATCAACGGGATCAGATCCTGAAAGAGGCGGGAAGAGTTGTCGGTATCGGTGTCGCCAATGTTGCGGGGTTGACCCCCGACCCTACAGATATGGCCACCAGGGAAGAGCATGAAGCCTTTTCTCTCCGTCTGAAGGAAAGGGAAAAGAACCTTCTTCGGAAAATCGATCTCGCTATAGAGCGGATCAAGGAAGGTGACTTTGGCATTTGCGAAGGATGTGGTGAGGCGATCGAAGAAAAGCGCCTGATGGCCAGACCGGTTACGACTTTGTGCATTGACTGCAAGACGCTTCAGGAAATTCAGGAAAACGCAAAGCGCCTGTCTTAGTCTGCTGATTCAGGTGTTTGGTGGAGAGCGATCTTTCCTCAGTCCGCGGCCAGTCTTTCTGATGGATTATTGCGCGAACCTGATGTTGGGCGCTGTCATCGGGAAGCTTCCGGCGAGCCATCGATCATGAATCTGTCGGGGAAAATCGGGGATGTCTTCTGCCGGTTCAAGGCCGTGCTTCAGGCTGGAGATTCCAATTTCCGCCAGGCGGCCGATGTCCGTGGCCTCCCAGAGGATGCATCGGGGTACAAAGTTTTGTTGCCGGTGGCATCTCCGATGATTTCGTGAGCGATCATGTTGGGCTCTCTGTCATGCCTTCAAGATTTAATCTCCGGGAGAGGCTGTATGGTTCTTTGGAAAATGGAAAAAGGTTGTTGCCTTGCCAATCGGGCCAAGATACTTCTTGTTTCCGGAACAATGTTTCTATCCGGGTGTATCCTCTCCCATCCTCAGCAAAATGATGCGCTTGTCGCCCGTAATAATAGCCGCTTTGTTCATGCATACAATGATGCCCGCGCTGATCTTGCCCGCAATGAATTCTCAAAGGCAGAAGCCATTGCCCTGGCATGGAGAAAATACCCTTCTCTCAACACAAAAAATCAGCGTCTGCTCTCCGGGCTTGAACACCAGATCAACAGAGAAATGGCTATCTACAGGATGGGGGAGGCTCGCCAGCTGGAGCGGGTCGGCCATCTGAACGAGGCGCTTTCAAAGGTTTCGCAGGCGAGCCGGCTCGATCCCGGCTGGAATATCCCCCAAAGGGCCCGGCGGCATCTGCTGATTTTGATAGAAGTCCAGAATCAGATGGGAAGGCAATGGGAAGCATTGTCAAACCGTCTTCTTCTCCTCCGGAAGGAGGGGCCGGCAAACCCGGAGCTTGATCGGACACTGGCCTGGTCCTACCGGCATCTTGCACAGAGTCGCTTTTCTTCCAACCATCCGGCTGGTGCATACCGGTCTGTTAAAAAAGCCCTGTTGCTGGATCCTTCGGATACCGATTCCCTGGAGTTAAAAAAACGGATACTGGAAGAGGTTGCCCTCCATACACGCAATGGGGAGTCTTACTTCAGGAAGAACCGGATTGGAAAGGCCATCGAGTCATTCCGGAGGGCACTGCAGATTCGTCCGTCCGACCCGAAGGCCCGCCGGGATCTGGAGATGGCGCTTGAGGCCCAGGCACTTGGGAGAGGGCCTCGCGAACACTCAGATGTCTCTCCGACAGCGGCACCCGGGATTTAGGAGGAAACACAACAATCTCAATATCGAAAGGAATTTAAATGGCTTTGGATCAGGATTTTATCAAGTCTCATGGATTAGGAAATGATTACATTGTTATGACGGCTCCTCCTTCCGGTCTTTCATGGTCACCCGAAATGATCCAGCTGATCTGTGACAGGAATTATGGCGTTGGGTCGGACGGAATCCTTCTTTTGACGCGTGACCGGGAGCCCTTTGGACTGCGTATCTTCAATCCTGATGGCAGCGAGGCGGAGAAGAGCGGAAACGGGCTCCGGATATTTGCAAAGTTCCTTTACGAATACGGTTATGCAAAAGGCGAATCTTTTCAGATCGAAACTCTGGGAGGAATGGTTTCGGCGCGGGTGACTCTGGGCGATGACCGTCTGGTGAAACGGGTCCTTGTTGATATGGGAAGCTATACCATGGATCCGGAAAAGGTTGGGGTCAAGGGAGCCCTGGCTCCCCATATTGAAAAAGAGATTGACCTGGGGCAGGGAGTCCGGATCAGCGGAACAGCTGTTTCGGTGGGGAATCCTCATTTTGTTTTCTTTGTTGATCAAATTGATGAAGACTGGATCAGAAAGTGGGGTTCGGCCATTGAAAACAATCCTCTTTTTCCCCGGCGAATCAATACACAGATGGTCAAGGTGACAGGAGAGGATCAAATTGAAATCCGGATCTGGGAAAGAGGAGCAGGATATACGCTGGCTTCCGGATCATCTTCTTGTGCGGCGGCATCTGTTTCTGTGCACCTGGGAAAGGTTAAAAGCCCTGTACGGGTTACAATGCCGGGCGGGGAGCTCACGATTGATGTGTCAAAGTCCGGGGATGTCCGGATGGAAGGACCTGTTTCTTCTGTGATGAGTGGCCGATTCTCTTCAGAGTTTCTGAAAGAATTGCAAAAGTGCTCCGCGCAGCCTTGATCCCATTATTTGCTTTTTTCCGGAACGGCTTTGTGTCGGGTTGCAAATCCGACAAAGTCCTGATGGGCAAGGTGCCAAAGATTGGTTCCCATGATCAGGAGAAAAATGACTGCAACAGGCAGGAGCATCCAGAAGAGGGACCGATCTTTTTTGTTTGTCTGGTTTGGATCTCTAGGGTCGAAATCGATCATGGTTTTCCTCTTGTTCCTGTTGGACACAGTGGTTCAGCCGGACTACCCAAAGGGATTTTGCCCACGGCTGTCGAAATTGGTATGGGGGCCTTCCTGGAAGGCTGCTCTCAGAAGCTTCAATGGTGATACTCCGTCTTCAGGAGCATGACAGAAAGTAAACCTTGCCAGCAAACTGGCATTTTTGGCGACCTCGGCCAGGAGTGCCGATTTCATGCGGATCAGCGCTTTTTCTGTTCCGGAGCGTGACGTGTCGGGCAGCAAGGCCAGAAATTCCAGGGGAGAAATCCGTCCAAGCAGATCGGAGCTTCTGGTGAATATCTCCAGATGTTCAACGAGTGGGAATATTCCCCGGGATTCAGAAAGGGTGATTCCTATCACTCCGACGCCCTGTTTTTTTAATGATGCCATTTCAAGAAGGTCAGTCAGTCCGTCTATCAAGCCTCTTCTGGATAACAGGGCGGAGTCGGGATCCAGGTTGAGGGGACTGATCAATCGTACCTCCTCCCTGTTCCTGAAGATTTTTCGGGTCAGGTCATTGGTCTTTTGCTGGATATGGTGAGTGATATCTGTTTTGTTTTGTCCTTCAGTGGTCAGTTTCTGGATGACCCAGCCAAGGTGGGATGTCCCCCTGAGCAGGGGAATGATCATGTGAATGTTTTCCTGGTCCGGCTCTCTGATGAAAAAGGAGCGGGTTACAGGAACAGAGACCGACTGGATCACCTTTTTGGGTATGATCGAGGTGATGGCTGTTGTTATCGGGACATGATTCTCGATGGATGTCCTCGGTGAGAGCTGGATCAGAAACGAATTTTTCTGCCATCTTGCGGTATTCCAGAGGAAAACCTTCGGAAGATCCGGAAGTTCAGGATTTTCCCAGAACGGATCCGAGAGGACTTCCAGTATTTTTTCATGGTCCATGGAGTCGAGAAGGATTTCCGTGATTTCATCCGACAATTCTGTGTAAATCCGGGGAAGGGTATTTTTTTGAAATGCCTGCTCTCCTGTTACCCTGAAAAAAAGGGCCGCTTCTTCATCGGAGTTTGTGACCGAGGCACGAAAAAGCTCCAGTGACGTTTGACCAAAAGGGACGGTAGCATGCCAAAGTCCTGAAGCGGGAGCTGCATTGCCCCTGATCCACAGGTTGATGGTTGCTGCGTGTTCCGGGAGAGTTTTTGAAAGGAATGTTTTTTCGATTTCAGCTTGGGGGAGTGTCCCGACCGAAATAATTTTTCTATCCAGAAAAGAAAGAAAAAAGCTGTCAGCGGCACGTAAAAAGCCTTTTCTTGAGAGGAGTGCGAATCCGATCATTTCTTTTTCGCAAATCAGGTTGACTTTTTGGAGGATGTTTGTCAGGGGACGGATAGATGAATGGCCCAGCAAAATCGACATGTCTTCTCCCGGTCAGTCACAGTTGTTCCATTGGCGAGCCTGATGGAGCCATTGTATCACATTGATGAAAGTTGTTTTGGTCCTTGGAGCGTTAACCGGGGGATGGATTGTGAAAAAAAATGATCAATACGGCAGACAACGGCATTTTTTTCAACAGGCGTACGATTCCGGCCAGACCGGATGGCCCAAGACAGGTGCATCCGGGATCGTTGATGCAGCAGGAACGATGGGTTTTTTTAGGAAGGGCGCGAGGTTCCTCGAAATAGGTTGCGGCCAGGGTCGCAACCTTCTTCCCCCCCTTTTCTCGGAGTGCCATACTGTAGGAATCGACTCGGTCCTTTCTCCTCTTCTTGAAATTCGGGGCAATCCTGTTTTTTCAGAGGCATCACTTGTCAACGGGGATCTCTTTAATCTTCCTTTTCGCCGGGGCAGCTTTGATGTGGTCCTGGATTTCGGAGTCTTGCATCATATGAGGGCTCCCGAACGAAGAAGATATCCGAAATGGATTGATGAGATGCTTTCTCCGTCGGGGGTTTTTCTTCTGGGTGTTTTTTCGGAACGCTTTCAGCACTACCCTGGTGAAAAGAGAAGCCGGAACTGGGTATCCCATAGAGGTCATTACGATGTGTTTTTCAATCAGGACGACTTTTCGCGGATCATGGGAGAGAAATGGCAGCTTCTTCATGCTTCTGAAGAGACTGCCGGTGGTGAGATTCATCATTACCGGCTGGGAATTTTCGGACGCGCGGATTGGGTGCGTGGAAAAGGATTTTGAAGCTCTCCCGCAGGATATGCTAGGATGTCCAACCTGGTTTTGACCATTCATGAATCTGTCAATCAAAGAGGTGCCCATTGGAATACCGACCAATTGCCTATCATTTTCAGGCAGGAGAAACTGTTTTGATAAAGGTTACCAATCAGTTGGGGATCGTTGAGAGCCGAACAAGGGGGTACTGGAAGGCGAACGAATACGATGTGATTATCCCCCCTGGAAACGGAAGAATGCGTGTCCGCGAGGAAAACCTGGAAAAGGTTCCGAGGGAGCAGTGGATCACGCATCTTGAAAGCCTGGCGGGTATTGTTGAGGTTCCTGTTTACGGTCGACCGCCAGCCCATACCCTGCCGCCCAAAAAGTCCTGATTCCAGCCCATGAAATAAACTCCTCAGGATCTTGAGGATCAGATCCTGAGGAGTTTCCTAGTACCGGGGAAGCGACGGATCCACATGGATAGCGTATGCATCAATCCCGCCCTTGAGATTCTGGACTTTTGCATACCCCGCTTTCTAGATCGGAA
>JAKAYF010000025.1 GCA_021816465.1 Nitrospirota bacterium | reverse complement strand
TGGCCGGACAGTGGGCATTTGAGGCCAAGCTTGATGGGGCTTCCGTGACCAAGGGTGGCGGGTCGATTTCCTATGTTCCGAAGGGCCACAAGAGGGCCATTTCCGCCAAGGGCATGGTTGGACTGATCAATTTTGACGGAAACGGAAATGTCGCGAGCGTGAATTATGGAGGAACTCCTGTCAAAAAGGATAACAACGGTGTTTCCCATGCACGCTACACAACCTCTCTTGCAGACAAGGCCAAGACGCCGGTAACGCTTGATATTGTGATGCCCAAGCCGGGGGAGAATGTTCGCTCAAACCATGTCAACGGCGTAACACAGCAGGTTCTTGACCTGACTCAGTACAATGCCCCTGCGGCAACAATCGAGGAGACCCAGGACGGCTACAAGTCGGGTGACCTGAACAACCTTGCGGTGGACAGGGCCGGAAAAATTGTCGGATCCTTTACCAACGGGGTTCAGAAAGTTCTGGCGGGCCTCTCGATCGCCAATTTCAACAACCCAAGCGGTCTTGCCAGTATCGGCGGCAATGCCTATGCGGAAAGCATCGCATCGGGGGTGCCAAGTTACGGTCAGGCAGGGGTTGGGGGAAGAGGGACGGTTCTGGCGAACTCACTGGAGCTTTCAAATACCGATCTTGGGCGTCAGATGGTTGACATGATTACGGCAGAAAGAGGCTACCAGGCATCCGCATCTGTCATTGCGACGGACAATACGATTATGAATACGCTTCTGACACGTTTGGGATAATATCCCGCCCTTGCAAGGGAACTGATATGCAAAAGGGAGGCTCTGGCCTCCCTTTTTTATTGCTCTCAGGAGAAGACAATCTTTCTGGTATATTTATTGCGTATCAAGGAAAGAAAAGAGGGAGTGTCGATCAAGGGGAGGAACAATCAAGAGGAGGAACAATGGCGGAAGATTCAGAAAATGAAGAAGAAGGATCGGCTCCCGCAAAATCCGGGGGGAAGAAAAAACTGATCATCGTCGGAGCGGTCGTTGTCTTGCTCCTGGGCGGTGCCGGAGCCTTTTTCATGCTTCATCACAAAGCTAAAAAGGTCTCAGATATCCCCATGTCTCCCAAGGAGCTTGAAGGTCTGGTCAAGAAAAATCCGATCATTGACCTCAAGTCGTTTGTGGTGAACCTTACGGTAGCACCCAATGCCATGCCCAAATACCTGAAGCTTAAGGTTGCCCTGAAGCTCAACAACCCGGAAGTTGCAAAGGAAATTGAATACCGGATGCCTGAGATCCAGAATATCATTCTGATCCTTCTGGGCTCCGAAACGGAGGAAGACCTTTCGTCGACAGGTGGAAAGCTGGCCCTGAGAAATCAGATTCAGCACCGGATCAATTCCATCCTGACGCTTGGACGGGTCAGTTCGGTTTATTTTACAGAGTTTGTCATCCAGTAAGCGGATCGGAAAACTCGGGGTCCGATGTATAAGGAGGTAGCGAATGTCTGATGAAGAGATCGATCAGGAAGCCCTTGCAGCCGCATGGGAGGCTGATCTGACCAAAGATGACGCTCCGGAGCCGGAAGTGAGCCGCGTCGATGCGGGCAAGACAAATGAAAGTCCCGAAAATATTGATTTTCTTCTGGACGTTGCCCTGACGATTTCTGTCCAGGTGGGAACTGCAAAAATGTTGATCAAGGATCTTCTTCAACTGGGGCAGGGTTCGGTTGTTGAACTTGAGAAGCTTGCCGGCGAGCCGATGGAGATCCTGGTCAACGACAAGCTGATTGCACGTGGAGAAGTTGTTATGGTCAACGACAAGTATGGTGTCCGGCTCACTGATATTGTCAGTCCGGTCGAGAGAGTGAGAAGCCTGTGAGGGGCTGTCTTTATAGATTCATCTTTAGGTGGAGTCGCAGATGATCAGTCATGCCCATGTCCACGGTCCATCCATGATGATGATGGGAGTCCGGCTTTTTGCCTCCTTCTTTTTTGTTCTTGTCCTTTTTTTGGGTGCTGTTGCCCTGATCCGGTATCTCCAGCGCCGGGCCCCTTCCCTCAGAAGGGAAAACAGGGACTCGATCGAGATCCTGACAAGTTGCACGCTGGCGCCAAAGACAACCCTTTCGGTGGTTTCGGTCAAGGGGGAACAGTTTCTGCTCGGTGTGACGCCAAATTCTGTCAACCTGCTTTCAAGGCTTGGTGCCGGGGAGTCTTTCCAGGGTGTGTCGCCTGTTGCATCTCCGGCAGAGAAGAAATCTTCCTCCGAGCGAAGCGATCACACGGATTTTTCAAAAGGGGACCAAAAGGGATTTGATCATCTGCTCAAGGAAACAGTAGGTCGTCTGAAGGATGTGCGGGAACCCCGGGAACAGTCTCCCAACGGTCGAAAGTGGAGTGTTTGATGGGGTTTCCTGCCCTGCTCAGGCGCAGTGCTGCCATTTTAGGTGTTCTGTCTCTCCTCTGGATTTGTGTTCCGGAGTCCAATGTGGCATGGGGGAGCAACCTGTCGGTCGCTCCTGTCGCCCAGCTTCCCGAGCTTTCCCTGAAATTCGGGAGCGACAACGGCCAGCCAAGCCAGGTGGCAATGACTGTCGAGCTTCTTTTGATGCTCACCGTCCTTTCTCTTGCGCCTTCGATCCTGATCATGATGACTTCCTTCACGAGGATCATCGTTGTCCTTTCGTTTCTGCGGCAGGCGATGGGCACCGCCCAGGTTCCCCCGAACCAGGTGATGATCGGGCTTTCTCTTTTCCTGACCTTCTTCATTATGGCTCCTGTCTATAAAACGATGGACGAGAAAGCCATCACCCCTTACCTTGAAAAGCGGATGGCTCCGGAGGTGGCACTGACAGAGGCGATGAAACCGGTCAGAAGCTTCATGATGAGGCAGGTGAGGAAAAAGGATCTGGCTCTCTTCATGAAAATTGGCCATCTTCCCGAATCTGTCAGCAATCCGGATGATATCCCGACTTATGTCCTGATCCCTGCCTTTGTGATTTCCGAGCTGTCGACCGCCTTTGAGATGGGGTTCATGATCTACCTTCCATTTCTGATCCTTGATATGGTGGTTTCCTCTGTCCTGATGTCGATGGGCATGATGATGCTTCCTCCGACGGTTGTCTCCATGCCATTTAAAATTCTCCTGTTTGTTCTGGTCGATGGCTGGTCTCTTGTTGTCGGATCCCTTGTCCAGAGCTTTCATTAGCCGTTTCCCAAAACACCCTCTTCTCCATTCCCTGTCTCAGAAAACCGTATTCTCTGGCATGCCGATTGCTTAAATGACCGTGAATGTCGACCAAAAGGCAGATTCCTGTTTTATGAAGGGAGAGAGGATGGATCCACAAACGGCGATCGACTTGACTCACGATGCACTGAAAATGGCTATGGTCCTGACATTTCCGATCCTGATCGTCAGTCTGGTCATCGGTATTGCTGTCAGCCTGTTCCAGGCGGTGACCCAGATCAATGAAACGACCCTGTCCTTTTTGCCAAAGGTTGCAGGGGTTGTCGGTGTCCTGCTGATCCTCATGCCGTGGATGGTCCGTCAACTTCTTGACTACACCAGTGACCTTTTTGGCCGACTTCCCGGGATAACCCAGTGAATCTTCTCGGGACGCTCGCCGGATGGGATCCCCGGGATCCCGTTGTTTTCATGCTGATCCTGTCGAGGGTCTCCGGAATGGTTGTCAGTATGCCCGTTCTTTCTTCCCGGGCCATCCCGGTCAAGATCAAGGCGCTGGTTGCCGTGGCTCTTGCCTTTTTGATGTTTCCGCTCGTCAGAAAAGACATCACTCCCTATCAGGGGGGATTTTCTGCGTGGATGGTCGGTCTGTTCTCGGAATTTGCCACGGGGATAGCCATCGGTTTTTCGGCTTATCTGATCTTTTCTGCGGTGGCCCTTGCAGGAGAGATGGCCGGAGTCCAGGTGGGTTTCGGCATCGTTGACGTGATCAATCCGTTAGGTCTTGCTGAAGTTCCTCTCCTTGGAACATTTCAGAACAGTGTGGCGTTTCTGGTTTTTTTGACGACGAATGCACAGTACGCCATGATCTGGGGGTTGGCCGAGTCCTTTCGCTGGGTCCCGCTGGGTGGAGCCAGCTTCGGTCCCTTCTTTTTTGAGGGATATCTTTCGCTTTTTGCGCGTTTTGTGGAGTTGGGATTTGTTCTGGCCTCTCCCTTTCTGGTTGGCGGGATTGTCCTGAACCTGGTGATGGGTTTTCTGTCAAAGATGATGCCCCAGCTCAATTTGTTGACGCTGGGCTTCCCTCTGCTGCTGTTGGGGGGCCTTGTCCTTTTTATGGCCTCCCTGCCTTTTTTTGGAAGTGTTGTCGAGCATTCCTTTTCCGGAATGGAGTCGAACCTTCCCGATCTGCTGAGGCTGATGGGCTCCCATGGCTGACCAGGACTTCCAGGAGAAGGAAGAGGAACCAACTCAAAAGCGCCTTGAAAAGGCGCGTGAGGAAGGGCAAGTCACCAGAAGCCGGGAAGTGGGCATCTTTTTCTTTCTTCTGGCTTCGATGGCTTTTCTGTCCTATTACGGAGAAAGGCTTCTCCTGGGCCTGAAGGGAGAGATGGCCGGATTCTTTGTTGCTTCTGCCCATCCGTCTATTACCGCCGATTCCATCTACAAGATCCTTGGATCGGCACTTGTTTCCTCTTTCCGTTCAGGGCTTCCGGTCTGGCTGCTTTTTCTGGGAGCGGGCGTTGTTTCTACGCTGATTCAGGGCGGTGCGACCTGGTCGCCCAAGGCTCTTTCGCTCAAATGGGACCGGATTTCTCCGGCCAAAGGGTTTGGACGGATTCTTTCGTCCCAGTCGGCGGGGGAGCTCGTCAAGCATATCCTGAAGATTGCCATTGTCATGTGGGTCACCTTCTGGTTTTTGAAAAGTGACTGGGAGAGTCTCCCTGCTCTGGGTGGAACGGGTGTTCATCGCGTGATATCAAGCCTTTCGATGATGATCCGGGATCTCCTGGAAAGACTTCTGCCCGTTTTTCTCGTTCTCGCAATCCTTGATTATGGCTGGCAACGCTTTTCTCTTCTCCGGAAACTTCGGATGTCGAGGGCGGAGGTCAAGGAGGAGTTCAAGGAAAGTGAAGGGGATCCGCAGGTTCGACAGAGGATCCGGTCGATTCAGAGGGCGATGGCGAGGCGGAGAATGATGGCCAGGGTCAAAAAGGCCACGGTGGTCATTACAAACCCGACCCATTTTGCCATTGCGATCCTTTACGACATGGAGACGATGGCGGCTCCTGTTGTCGTTGCCAAGGGGCAGGACGAAATCGCCCTGAACATGAGAAGGGTGGCCAGGGAGGCTGGTGTGCCGGTTGTGGAAAATCCTCCACTGGCACGGACCCTGTATGCCGCTTGTCCGGTGGACAGGGAGATCCCGTTTGTCTTTTATCAGGCCGTTGCCCAGGTGTTGTCGGTTTTGTATGAAAAAGGAACATTGTCGGGAGTAAAACATGGCTGAACAAGTTGACAAGTCCCTGAAGCCGCAGGCTTCCTCAGGATCGTCCGATCTGTTTGTGATTGTTGGCGTGGTCGGGATTCTTTCGATTATGATCGTCCCGCTTCCTCCTTTTCTCCTGGACTTTCTTCTGGCAGGAAGCATCTCTTTTTCCCTGATCATTCTTCTGGTTGCGATGACGACCAGAAATCTTCTTGAGTTCAGCATATTTCCGACCATCCTTTTGTTGTCGACCCTTTTCAGGCTCTCGCTTAATGTGGCTTCGACAAGGCTGATCCTTTTGCATGGGCAAGACGGGACGGAAGCTGCAGGACATGTGATCGAATCTTTTGGCCACTTTGTTGTCGGCGGCTCCTATGCTGTTGGCCTTGTTCTTTTTGTCATCTTTGTGGTGATCAACTTTATGGTTGTAACCAGGGGTGCCGGTCGTATCGCCGAAGTGGCCGCCCGATTTACTCTGGATGCTCTCCCCGGGAAACAGATGGCCATCGACGCTGATCTCAACTCCGGATCGATCAAGGAAGAGGAGGCGAGAAAGAGAAGAAAGGAGCTTTCCCGGGAATCGGAGTTTTTTGGGGCGATGGATGGAGCTTCCAAGTTTGTTCGAGGAGATGCCATTGCGGCGATCATGATCCTCCTTGTGAATATTCTGGGAGGGTTGCTGATAGGGCTTTTGATGAATGGCCTGTCTCTTTCGGATGCCTTGCAGTTTTACACGACACTCACGATTGGAGAAGGGCTGGTGGCCCAGATACCAGCCCTGATTGTCTCCGTTGCGGCCGGTATTGTCGTGACCAGGGCCGGAACCGGAAATGACCTTGGTGTCGAAATCAGGGATCAGGTTTTTCACCGGAGCCGGGCAATGGCCGGGACGTCCGGGATCCTCCTGTTTCTGTCGATTGTTCCAGGTCTTCCCCATCTGGCTTTTCTGGCGCTCGGGTCGACGATTGGCATGATGGCCTATACCCAGATCAGCGGGAAGAAAAAGCAGGAGGAGAAGAGACTCGAATCGGAAAAAGCCCAGATCAAGCCGCCTGCTCCGGAAAACATTGAAAGCTACCTGTCTCTTGATTTGCTGGAGCTTAATGTCGGATACGGTCTGGTTCCCCTGGTCGAGGGAGGGGAGGGGGCTGACCTGACCGACCGCATCAGGGGGATCAGACGCCAGCTGGCAGGTGAGCTTGGCATTATCGTCCCTCCGATCCATATTCGCGACAATCTCCAGCTCAAGCCAAACGAATACATGATCCTCCTGAAGGGGAATCCGGTCGGCCGCTGGGAACTTAAAAACGGCTCTCTTCTGGCGATGAATTCTGGTGGTGATCCCGGAAGCCTTGAAGGTGTCCCTGTCAAGGAACCGACCTTCGGTCTTGATGCGGTCTGGATTGATGCCGACAAGAGGGAAATGGCCGAAAGCCTTGGATTTACGGTGGTGGACCCTGTGACGGTCCTTTCAACCCACGTGACAGAAATGATCCGGTGCCATAGTGCCGATCTTGTGGGGCGACAGGAGGTTGGACGCCTTCTTGAGGCCTTGTCCCAGGATTACCCCAAACTGGTGGAAGATCTGATTCCAGGGCAGGTTTCTCTTGGGGTCCTCGTTTCTGTCCTTCATGGACTTCTTTCGGAGAGGGTCTCTATCCGGGATCTGCGGACGATCCTCGAGTCCCTTGCCGACCAGGTTTCCTCCGGCCGGGATGCCAAGGATGTGACAGCCCTGACGGAGGGAGTCCGTCAGGCTCTTGGACGGTCCATCGTCAACCCCTACCTGTCCGGGAGGCTCCGGAATTTACAGATCGTCAGCTTTGACAAGGGATGGGAAGAGATCATTCTCAAACAGGCGGCTCATTCCGGTGGTGCCGGACTTGTTCTTGAGCCATCACTGGCACAGAAGTTGCTTTCAAGTCTTGGTAATGTGCTTGAGAGCCAGGGACGTCGGGGACTTCAGTCCGTCCTGATGGTTGCTCCACAGGCCAGGGTCGGGATCAAGCGTCTTCTGGAAAGATATTTCCCTTCACTCGCGGTTATTTCACCACTTGAGGTACCATCGGACATTCCGATCGTGTCCTCTGATGTCATTCGTTACCAGGAGGTCTAGTCAATGCTCATTCGAACATTCGAGGGCCAGGACATGAGTGAGGCGCTTCGCAAGGTGAAGCGGGAGCTTGGGGCAGAGGCGGTTATTCTGGACTCCCGGGAGGGGAGGGCAGGGTCTCGGGGCAGAACTTCCGGGGTTGTTGTGACCGCCGGACTTCCCGAGATGGATCCCCCCTGGATGAATGATGTCCGCCATGCGGGAAAGAACTCTCCCGCCGCGGATCCTGTCGAGGACGAGCGAAATTCTCTCCGGAGGGAAGTCGAATCCCTGCGGCTGGCTCTTCACCGGATGGAAGAAGAGTGGGGTGCGGGAACCAGGGAGACCGTTCAGACCCTTGCAAAACAGGTCGAGGCGTTGATCTCCGAAGGGGGACGGACCATTCAGGAGCCTCTCTTGGAAGAGGCCACGAATTCCCGCGTGATGGCCCGCGATATTCTTCTGAGGCAGGGGATTGACCTCGAAGAGGGGCAGCCCCTTCTTGACGCCCTCGCCGATCTGACCTTAAATGTTGGAGAGATCGGTGATGAGGAGAGAATCGGTTCTCTCCTGCAGTTTCTTGTTGCGAGAAACATCCGGACGACGGGGTCCTTTCTCGACCGGATCCGTCAGAACAGTCCTGTGGTCTGTGTTTTTGCCGGTCCGTCCGGCGTGGGGAAAACGACGACAATCGCAAAGCTTGCGGCAGGATTTACGATCCGACATGGAAAAAAAGTCCTGCTTGTGAATCTTGATACCTACCGTATCGGGGCTCTTGAGCAACTCAGGATCTATGGCGACCTGATGGGGCTTCCGGTGGAAGTTGCCTCCTCTCCGGAGCGTCTGGTCTCCATTATCCGGGAGGCGAGGGACAGGGATCTCTATGACGTGATCCTGATCGATTCGGCAGGTGGGCTGTCCGGAGATGACACAAGGATCCATCCTTTCGTATCGGCCCTTCTTCTGGAAGACCTGAATCTTTCCGTTTCCCTTGTGCTGTCTGCAGCCCACAAGACAAAAGACATTGAAAAATCCATTATGCTCTATCAGTGTCTGGCTCCAAATAACATGATCCTGACCAAGCTCGACGAAACAGACTCGCTCGGATCCCTCTACCCCATTCTATCCAGGGCCCCACTTCCTGTATCCTATGTGACGATGGGACAGCGTGTGCCCGATGATATCGATGTCGCCCATTCCGGCCGCATGTCCCAGTGGATTATTGGAGGATTCAGATAGATGGCAGACCAGGCCGAAGGCTTGAGAAATCCTGGAGTTCCGGATGGACCTCCCCCCCGCAAAGGTCCGCCTCCCCGGATCCTTGCGATCACGAGCGGAAAAGGGGGGGTCGGAAAGACCAATGTCGCAGCAAACCTGGCTTATGTCCTTGCTGATACATTCAAGAAGAGGGTCCTGATATTTGATGCGGACCTCGGGCTTGGAAATCTGGATATCCTGTTCAACCTTCACCCTGTTTTTACCCTTAAGGATTTTATTTCGGGATCGGCAGAGCTTTCCCAGATCATGATCGAGGCGCCAGCCGGCATCCGGATCATTCCGGCCGCCTCAGGCGTTGAATCTTTGACACAGCTTTCAGCCGATGAGCATCTTCGGCTGATTTCAGCCTTTGACCAGGTAGATGACTCCGTGGATATCCTGCTGATCGATACCGGAGCGGGAATTTCCGAAAATGTCCTGACATTCAATCTGGCGAGTCAGGAAACAATGATTGTGGTCACTCCGGAGCCAACAAGCCGGACCGATGCCTTTGCCCTGATGAAAGTGCTGAACCGGAGGCAGTCGGGGAAGCCCTTTCTGTTTCTGGCCAATATGGTCAGGGACAGAAAAGAGGCGCTTGAGCTATTTGACCTGGTGTCGAGAGTCGCCGACCGGTTTATTCCGGGGCTGAATCTCTCGTTTGGCGGCTACCTTCCCATCGACCCTTCCGTGACCCAGGCTGTCCGCAATCAGCGCGCACTGGCGGAGATGCTTCCGGGAACTCCTTTTGCCCTGGCGATGAGGCAGGTGGCAAGGGATTTTCTTTCAAGGCCACCCAGGGAAGGGGTGAGGGCCAGTATAGGGCTTCTCATGAAGCGCCTTCTGGAGCGTTAGCGCCTGTTGACTCTGGACCATGTTTTGCCGGGAGCGTCAATGGTTGGCGATGGCTGTTTCAAGGTTGTTTTTCAACCGATAAGATTTTTGAGATGAAAGGGTGATTGGCCATGATGGAGCTTGATGAGGCCAGCCTGAAAGAGTTTGCTGTCACGGTGAAGTTTTTTGCCATGCGGTATGCCCATCGTCTCCCTCCTGAGATCGATGTGGATGATCTCGTCAGTGTCGGAATGACAGGGTTGATCGATGCGGCAAAGAGATTTGATCCTTCAAGGGGGATCAAGTTCAAGACGATGGCGGAGCATCGAATCCGGGGAGCGATGCTCGACGAGATCCGTTCGGCGGATTGGGTCCCCAGATCGGTCAGGGAAAAGGCGTCATCGGTTCATGCCGTAAGGGAAGGGTTGCGTGCGGCTTTGCTGAGGGAGCCGGACGACATGGAGATGGCCAAGGCACTCTCCATGTCGCTTGACGAGTATCTGACGCTTGAAAACGAGATCGAGCCTCACCACCTTTATTCGATCGAGGATCTCTTCGAGATGGAGGAGGGAGCCGGATCGTCGATTCTGGACCGGATGGTTGTTCCGGGGGAGGCAGATCCTCTGTCGGAATTTCTGAAAAGCGAGGAAGCCAGCCTTCTGGAGAAGGCGCTTGATTCCCTTCCGGAAAAGCAGCGACTGGTTCTGTCCCTGTACTATTACGAGGAGCTTTCCATGAAGGAGGTTGCAGCGGTCCTTGAAGTCAGCGAATCAAGAGTGTCCCAGATCCATACTCTTGCGATCAAGAACCTGAAAAAAGCACTTCTTTCCCTGGGCCATAAAGAAAGCTGATCTTCTTTTCTAAACCTTTAAATGCGCATGGAAAAATGGTAGATTGGCCCATTATCATATCTGCCATATAAGGGCGTCGTTCCCTGTTGTGTCCGGGATTGACTAAAACCTGGCCGGAATCCCTGTATCCCTATCGTCTGGTTTCTTCAGGGGTTGTTGGCTGTCGCATTTCTGGGGGTATACCACACAATGGATTTTAAAATGAAAGTGCTGGTTGTTGACGATTTTTCCACGATGAGGAGGATTGTCAAAAACACCCTCCGTCAGATCGGATTCGTCAATATAGAAGAAGCCGAGGATGGGCAGAAAGCCTATGACCGGCTCGTTTCCGAGAAATTCGATTTTGTCGTGTCTGACTGGAATATGCCGAACATGACCGGGATTGATCTGCTTCGAAAGGTGCGGGCTACCCCCTCGATCAAGAATATTCCGTTTTTGATGGTGACGGCCGAGGCGAAGCAGGAAAACGTTGTGGAGGCGATCAAGGCAGGCGTTTCAAATTATATCGTCAAGCCTTTCACCGTGGGAACACTTCAGGAGAAGGTTGCGAAGATTTTCAAGGAATAACCATTGGCTGTTGTTTGATATCCTCGGAAGGAGTGACCTGTGGCGGAAGGCTTTGATAATGACGAGATGAAAGAAATTGTTCAGGAATTTCTTGCAGAGGCGCAGGAAATGCTTGAAGGATTGGACAATTATTTCGTCCAGCTTGAAGCAAGGCCTGATGACACATCGCTTTTGAACGAAATTTTCCGGGCGGCCCACAGCATCAAGGGGTCGGCGGGATTTATCGGATTGACCCGGATTGTCGAGGTTGCCCATCATGCCGAAAATGTCCTGAACCAGTTGCGCCAGGGAATGATGAAGGCGGAACCCGCGGTGATCGACATCATTCTTGAAGCGATGGATGCTCTGAAGCTTTTACTCGAGGAAGTTCACACGGGTACCCAGGCCGATGTGGATATCGACACTCTCACGATGAAGCTTGATCTCCTGCTCCAGTGGGGAGAAGACCAGGCCGCATCTCATGAGTCGACCGGGCCAAAAGCTCCTGACACGGAAGAGGCAGGGATGGTTGTGCCTCCGGAGGAGCCGGAGCCCAAAGAGCCAGAGCCCGGGGAGCCCGTCTCTTCCCCCCCGTCCGCTGAAATTGTTTCGGGTGGCCAGTCTGCCCATCCGCCATCACCCCCGACCCCGCCACCCTCTGCTCCTCCCCAGTCCGAAGCGGCCCAGGTCCAATCCTCCGGCGTCGAGGTTGACCAGACGATCCGGGTCGAGACTTCGAGGCTGGATAATGTCATGAACCTTGTCGGAGAGCTCGTTCTTGGACGGAACCGCCTGGTCCGGCTTGCGACAGATACCCGCGGCGATGATGACTGGGAGAAACAGCAGAAGGACATTGCGGAAGCGGTTATCCAGCTTTCGAGAGTGACGACGGACCTCCAGCTTGCGGTCATCAAGACCAGAATGCAGCCCATCAAGAAAGTTCTCGGAAAGTTCCCCAGGATGGTCAGGGATCTGTCGAGAAAGCTCGGAAAGGAAGCGCGTCTCGAGCTTTCCGGAGAAGAAACGGAGCTTGATAAATCGGTCATCGAAGAGATCGGTGATCCTCTGGTGCATATTATCCGCAATGCGATCGACCATGGACTCGAGATGCCGGAAGAGCGCCTTGCCGCCGGGAAAAA
Source organism: Nitrospirota bacterium (assembly GCA_021816465.1). Taxonomy (GTDB): domain Bacteria; phylum Nitrospirota; class Leptospirillia; order Leptospirillales; family Leptospirillaceae; genus Leptospirillum. The sequence goes on along the minus strand of JAKAYF010000025.1, from coordinate 16,265 downwards.
TGCTGAAGGAATTGTCAGAATATCCGCTTATCAGGAGGGGAACTCCATTGTCATCGAGATATCGGATGACGGCCGCGGGGTCAATGTGGACAGGGTCCGGAAAAAGGCCATTGAACGGAATCTGATTTCGGCATCAGATGCTGACCGGATGACAACCGAAGAGCTGGTCAACCTGATTTTCCTGCCGGGGTTCAGCACCGCCGAGAAAGTGACCGATGTTTCCGGTCGCGGTGTCGGGATGGATGTTGTGAGGACGAATATCAACAAGATCAACGGTACCGTCGAGATCCGTTCCCAACAGGGCCTTGGTTCGACCTTTGTGATCAATCTCCCGTTGACGATCGCCATTATCCAGGCATTGATGGTTGCAATCGGAAATGAGGTCTATGCGGTGCCCCTCCAGTCCGTGGTTGAGACAGTCAAGATTTCCGAGTCGGATATCCGGACCCTGTCCGGGGCAGAGGTCCTGAACCTCCGCAATCAGGTGTTGCCTCTCCTGCGGCTCCGGGATGAGTTCAAGATTCCCGGTGAGGCCAATGAATCGGCGGGAAAGAGCCGGTATGTGGTGGTTGTCCAGATCGGATCCCGGTCGGTTGGGCTTGTTGTAGAGGCTCTTCCCTATCAGGAAGAAGTTGTCATCAAGAGCATGGGGCCAATTCTTTCAGGTATCCGGGGTATGGCCGGAGCAACGATAACCGGGGATGGAAAAGTTGTTCTTATCCTTGATGTCGGAGAGATATTGCAGGATATCCAGATCCGGGGTCACCAGGGTGTTTCTGCGGTTGCCAGATAGTTGTCGTACCCCATTGATTGATCAATGGGGATACATGGCAATGATTTTGCTCTTAAAGACAGACAAGGTACCCTGCAATCATGTGGAAAGCCTATCGATACCGGATTGAACCGGATGAAAGGCAGGTCGAGCGTCTTCAGGGATTTCGAAATTTTGTGTTTCGAGGATCCGGATGTTGCCGGAATGATGGGGATCATCTGTCCAGACTCTGTTCCTGTCCGACAGAACGGGGCACTTCTCCGATTGGCATGCGATTGGTGACCGGGACATTCTGGCGGCGAACAATATCAAGCGTTTCTCCTTTGTAAAACAGAATATATCCGGGGGCACCGGAGATGAGTCTGGGGAGATGCCCGTCAACAAAAGGGATCGAAGAACCAGAAAGCTTCAGGAGTGATCCTGGGAATTCCCTGCCTTAAGACAGGGGATTGTGTCAACAGATAGTCTCATGCCTCAGGACGAGGGGGAACAATTGAAACTGCAGGGAAAAATCCAGCTGTCCGTTTTTTTGATCCTGTTTCTCTTCCTCTCGGTAACCGGGGTGTTGACCCTTTACAAGGTTTCAGGCGATCTGATGCACCAGGAAACAAGACGCTCCGACATGATGGGCCAGTCCATCATCCGGAGCCTTTCGACGGTCATGATGTCGGTCAATGCTCCCGTGTTATCCCAGAAAATTGTCGAAGACCAGAAACACCTCGAAGGAATTTTGAGGGTTCAGGTCCTTCGTCCATCCGGCAAGCAGGCCTTTTTCGACAACAAGGAAATTGACAGGGTCAATCTCTGGCGCCACTACAGGGCCTATTCTCCCCGCACCTTTCTGTTCTCTCCCAAACATGACTCCGGCCGGTTTGCGCAGGACCAGCACTTCAGGGACGTTCTCGCATATGGTCGTGCTGTTTCCTTCCAGGAGAAAATTGATGGAGTCCCCGCGCTGACAAGGCTTATGCCCATCAAGATTTCCAACAACTGCCTCCTTTGCCATGGGTTCCAGAAAGATCAGCCAGTGATGGCGGTTCTGAGAATCAGTACGCCTCTTACGGAATTCAATCATTCAAAAAACTCGATGATGATCGAGATTGCGGGTTTGTCGTTTGCAACAGTGATTGTGCTCCTGGCTCTTCTCTCCCTCACGATGAGATCGCTTGCCATCCGTCCTATCCAGGAAATCGTTGAAGTCATCGAGCAGACATCACAAGGTGACCTCACCCGGGTTGTGCATCCGAAAACCAGCGACGAGATCGGAAGCCTGATGACCCATTTCAATGAAATGGTCATGAAGATTCGGGAGGTTGTTGTGAAGCAGAGGGAAGAGGCGTCCCGTGTCATGCTGGTTGCCAAGGAAATTATCGGAAAGCTTGATGTGATACGCTCCCGCACCGACCATGAGGCGGAAATGATCGCTGGTGCGGCCCACGAGACGGAAAAACTTTCGGATTCGATCCGGTCTGTCAGTCAAAACACCCGCTCCCTGGCGGAGCTTTCCACCAAAACGGACCGGGAGGCCCAGCGCGGACTGGAGTCGATTCAGCGTGCGGGACAGGAGCTGGCAAGGATCTCCGGTGTGGTTTCGGACGCGACCAGGAGCATTCTGGAGCTTGGCAAGTCCTCTGAAGAAATCTCTCAGATCATCACGATTATTGACGAGATCGCAGAGCAGACCAATCTTCTTGCCTTGAATGCGGCGATTGAGGCTGCCCGTGCCGGCGAACAGGGCAAGGGTTTTGCGGTTGTTGCCGATGAGGTCAGGAAGCTTGCCGAGAGGACAACTCTTTCTACGCGGGAGATTGCCGAGACGATAAAGTCTATCCAGGTTCAGACCGAAAAGTCAGTAAGGGTCATGTCTTCGGGATCGCAGGAAATGGTTGACCTGATGTCGGTCATGGAGGATGCTTCCGCGTTGCTCGCAGGCATTACCTCATCCGTGACCGAAGTGACTCTTCGCGTCAACGAGATTGCAGAAGCCTCAGCCCGTCAGAGCGAGGCTGTTTCCAACGTGACGCAAGCCGTTGAGAGCTCTTCCAGGGGGGTTCAGCTGATCCGCCAGAATGCGAAAGAATCGGGGGAGGCGGGGATAGAGATGGATTCCAGGATGAAGGAGCTCGAGCGCTACCTGGCACAGTTCAGGACGGAATGAATTTCGGCATCAGGAAGAGTTTGATAACAGGAGGGATAAAGTCCAATGCAGGAGCTTTCGACAACGAAATCCATCGAACCTTATTCGGAAGGAGTCCCCTCAGGAAGGGACTTTGACGGTGGGGATGAAATCCTTCAGCTGGTCAGTTTTACTCTTGCGGGAGAGAATTATGGCTGTGAAGTTATTCACGTGCAGGAGATCAACCGGCTTTCTGATTTGACCCGGGTTCCTAAAGCTCCCCATTATGTTGACGGTGTGGTCAACCTCAGGGGGAAGATCCTGCCGGTCATCAATTTCAGGAGGCTTCTCGGGTTTCCGTCGGCATCAGAGATCACGGAGGACATGCGAACGATTGTTGTGAATGCCGAAGGAATTCTTGCCGGTCTGACCGTGGATTCTGTCAACCAGGTCATCAGGATTCCGCGAAAGGATATTGAAGGACGCCAGGACTTCAATATGGCGGGAAGCTTTGGTGATGCCATTACCGGGGTGGCCCATCTTGAGGATTCTCTGGTAACGATTATTGATATCATGAGCCTCCTCAGAAGCCATCAGTCCGATGTTTCGGGATCCGGGCGTTAAAAAAGATGGATATCACAACGCTTCTGGGTTTTTTGATCGGTATCGGAGGGATCCTTGGCGGGGCGACCATGGAAGGGTTGCCTCTCGGAACCATTTTTCAGCTGACCGCTGCCATTATTGTTTTTGGGGGAACGATCGGGGCGACGATGGTGACGACGCCTCTTCCCCAGGTGATTGCCGCTGTCAAGGGAATCCCCAGGCTGTTTCTGAACTCCAAGTCCGATCCTGTCCCTCTGATTCTGAAGATTGTCGAACTTGCGAAGGTATCGAGAAAGGAAGGTCTTTTAAAGCTTGAGGCCTATCTTGAAGATCCGTTTATCAAGGCCAATGCTTTTTTTACCCGTGGCGTCAGGATGGTGATGGACGGAACGGACATCGCAAAGGTCCGTGAGGCGCTTGAGAGCGAGTCGTTCTACATGGAAGAAGAGGAGGGCGGGGCCGCGAAGGTTTTTGAGGCGGCTGGCGGTTATGCTCCGACCATTGGTATCCTTGGGGCGGTTCTGGGGCTGATTCATGTCATGAGTAACCTCTCCGATCCCAACAAGCTTGCGGAAGGTATCGCGACAGCCTTTGTCGCTACTGTATATGGGGTGGGTTCTGCCAACCTGATTTTTTTGCCGCTTTCGGGAAAGCTCAAGATCAAGAATCGCTCCGAAGGAAAGTTTCGTGAAATGATCATTGCGGGTCTGGTCGCAATCGGCCAGGGAGAAAATCCGAACAATATCCAGGACCTTCTCGCAGGCTTCTTAAGCGAGGCGGAGAGGGTGCATCTGCCTTTGACCTGAGTCATGGAATGCGGAGCGAAGGACAATGGCCAAAAAAGCCCGTCATGAGGAACATGAAAATCTGGAGCGCTGGCTGGTTTCCTATGCCGATTTTATAACGCTCCTTTTTGCCTTTTTTGTGATGCTTTACGCAATTTCCTCCCTGAATACCGGAAAATTCCGGGTCATGTCCAACGCGATCACCGCCACTTTCCAGCATAAAAAAGTGATTGGTTCGACACATGTGATTATTCCGAAAGACAACACCCAGCAGTCCGGAAAGGTAACCCCCAATACACAGGCGGTGATGGTCCAGGCCATTCAGCTTATGGTTGAGAAGTCATCCCGGAAGGGGAATATGGAGGTTGTCCAGACAAAGCATGGCATTGTGCTCAGGATCCAGTCGAAGCTTCTTTTTGAGTCGGGCCATGCCAAAATCCGCTCCCGGGCCTTGCCTGTCCTTAAATCCGTGGCAGGAATCCTGGCCAAGTCTCAAAAAGAGATCCGCATCAGTGGCTATACGGACAATCAACCGATCCGGACATCAAGGTATCCCAATAACTGGGTCCTTTCCACAATGAGAGCGGTCAATGTGCTGACGGAATTGATCCGCGATGGTCCGCTCAGTCCTCAAAGGGCGGGAGCTGCGGGATTCGGACGCTACCGGCCGATCGCTTCCAACCTGACGGCGTCAGGACGGGAGAAAAATCGCCGTGTCGAAATCCTGATCCTGAACAGGGAGTATCACCCTCCCCATGTCCTTCCCATGGAGAATGCCGGTCCGGGCCCGCACCAGACATTCCCGAACCGGAAGGCGGACCAGGCGAAGCCATTGCCTCCTCCGGATATTTGAAGGCTTTCAGGATGTATGATAGAAAGATGCTATCCCGAAATCCGGGAAGTCACATGATTTTTCATTTGTGATCTCCGGATAGATTTTGGAGGTCCACCATGAGTGTTCTGCCGACAGTGGGCGTTCAGCAGTCGATTGAGCAGATCCCAGCGCTGATACAGTCTTCGCCCCCGCTTCTCCCTTCCCTTGCCGGTGTTGCCGCTCTTCCCCTTGCAGTCTCGGAGGTGGAGAAAGTCAGGGAGGTTCATCCCGTTTCTCTTTCTCGCGAGGATGAGGTCGGTTCGGATGAGCGTGAAGAGGGTTCCGGCCGGAAGAAAAAAGAGGACGAAGCTGGTCCGGATGTCGTTGATCCCCGGTCAAAAAGGCACCTTGATCTCAGGGTCTGACAGATTGAGAAAACATGAGGGAGTCTGTGGGGTTTAATCTGATTCAGGGAGTTCTCGATTTGCTGTTTCTGGTGGCGGCTGCGATCTCCATCGTCTACCTCCGGGTTGTCCGGTCGAGGATGCGCCATCTGGCGATGGAGAAAAGCCGGAAACCAGCGCTGCCTGAAGATCCTGGCGGTGGTCCTGCCCAATTCCGGAGTCCGTCTTCCCGTTCCGCTTTCGATCCTCGGATGGAGGATGTCCTCTTAAGGCAGAACAGGGAACTCTCGGAGATGAAGAGCCTTCTTTCCAGGGTATCAATGGAGCGGTCAAGGCTTCAGGTTGCTTTTTATGACGCAGAGCGAATGATTGAAGATCTTGAAAATATTCAGATGCAGACTCCGGTGGCTGCCATTCCCGTTCCTCCCCTTTCCCCGGACCCCGTCGCTCCTTCTCCAGCAAAAGTCGCTCCGTTGACCGATCAGGAGAAGGCTGTTTCCTGGTCGAGGTCAGGTCAGTCCGTTTCAGAGATTGCCCAAAGACTGGGCCGAAGCGAAGGAGAGGTGGAGCTGATTCTTGGAATGGCAAGGTTGTCTGGCGGAGGTGCGGGATAGCCGGGGAGAATGTCGATGGTAAATGTTCGGCCACCCGACCCTTCCGGTGGATCAATTCCTTTTGGGCCGGATCCCCTTGGCGTTCTGTTGAGATTCCTCAGGCTGGCGCCGAAAGGGGCTGTTCCGGCCCTTTTGACCCCGCTGAAATCTTCTTCTCCGTTCTTGTGGTCGGTGAGTGTTCCCGGAGTCAGGATTCCGCTGGTTGTCTCCCTTCCCCATGACAGTCTTCCTGCCAGACTCCTGGGAGAGAGTTTTTCGGGAACCCTCTTCGAGGATAAGCAGCAGCTGTTTTTCAGGGGAGGGCAGGAAGATGGGGCCTCCCCTCCCGTTCTGATCCTTCTTGGAGATCTTCCCTCCGGGGATCCATCTTCAGCCGGAAAACTGGTTTCCGATGCGGCAGACAGGATCTTTGACCGCTCTGGACAAAGTTCCGTCCAGACGGCATCTGAGCCACATTTTCTGAAAAACGGAGAGGTTCCCAACCCCCTTTTTCAAAAAATTTACGGTCCTGTTCCGCCGGATGTATCCTTTCCTGGTGGTGTGCCGCCTTCCGTCATGTTTGAGATCTGCTGGCCGGATAGAAGGGATGATGGATCACATGGCCAGTCCGGTGCCGCTTCTTCCGCAAGCTTTTCTTTCAGACTTTCCATTTCTTACGCCAATGGGGAGTCCCTTGATCTTGCAGGTGTTTTTGATCCTTCCTCCCGCAGAATAAAATTTTTTCCAAGGTCCTCGTCTCCGTCTCTCCTCTCCTACTGGAATGAAATGGGCAGGGATCTTGGCGATGCTCTCGGGAAAAACTTCTCCATCCTGATGGACAGCCACCGGAGAGACCATGAGCGATCCTGACCGTTTATCCAGGATGGCAATTGCGATCAGGTATCTTCCGGGAGAAGATGGCGCTCCGGTCGTTGTTGCCTCCGGGAGAGGAGAGGTTGCGAAGGCCATCCTGGAGCAGGCGGCCCTCTACAAGATTCCGGTCACTGAAAATCCTCCTCTTGCGAAAATGCTCATCGGACTCCCCCTGGACCATCCCATCCCTGTCGATTTCTATGAGGCTGTGGCGCTGGTCCTTGCCCATCTTTACCGGTATCCCGGTGATGAAGAGTCTCCGGGGAGAAAAGCTGGTTCATGAGGCTGGAAGCCTTTTGCTTGCTCTGATAGAATGAAAAGAAAGCCATCCCTTGAGGGATCTGGGAGTTGGTCTGTTTTGTGAGTCAACAGCCGCATTTTTGCCCTACCATATGTCAAACTTTTACAGGAGTGTCTATCTGATGGATTTTCGAGCCAAGTGGTCCCAAAGAATCAAAAGTCTCCCCCCGTATCTTTTTGCCCGTATTGATGAAAAAAAACGCGAGGCCATGGCCAAGGGAATGGATATTATCAACCTTGGAATCGGAGATCCGGACACACCCACCCTGCCTCCGATCGTTGAGGCTGCCAGGATAGCTCTCGGACGTCCTGAACACCATCAGTATCCCTCCTATGAAGGGATGCTCTCCTTCAGGGAGTCGGTTGCCCAGTGGTACAAAAAGAGATTTTCCGTGGATCTGGATCCCCATTCCGAAGTCCTGGGCCTCATCGGTTCCAAGGAAGGGATCGGCCACATGCCCCTTGCCTTTATTGACCCGGGAGATACTGTCCTTGTTCCTGAGCCCGGCTACCCGGTCTATCACGCAGGTACCCTTTTTGCCGGCGGGGAAACCTATTACATGCCGATACTGGAATCCAACGGATTTTTACCTGATCTTTCCGCCATACCGGACTCTGTCTATCGCCGTACGAAGATCATGTTCATCAACTATCCAAACAATCCGACGGGTGCAGTCGCTCCGGATTCATTTTTTGCAGAGGTAATCGAGAAGGCCAGCAAGTACGGATTTATTGTGGCTCATGACGCAGCCTACTCCGAGATCTATTTTGACGGAAATGCCCCGAAAAGCTTCCTGTCTTTTCCGGGGGCGAAGGACGTGGGTATCGAGTTCCACAGCCTGTCTAAAACCTTCAACATGACCGGCTGGCGTGTGGGTTTTGCGGTTGGAAACGCATCTGTCCTGGCCGGGCTTGGAAAGATCAAGAGCAATATGGATTCGGGAATATTCCAGGCGCTTCAGGAGGCGTCCATTGCGGCGATGAACCTTCCTGACTTCTGGCTGGATAATCTCAGGACCATGTACCAGGAGCGTCGCGATGTTCTGGTCTCCGGTCTCAGGGCGGCCGGTCTTCGGGTCATTCCCCCTGGGGCCTCTTTCTATCTGTGGGCCGGTATTCCCGCAGGCATGAAATCCGAGGAGGCGTCTCTGGCCCTTCTGAGCCGCGCGGGAATTGTCGCGACTCCCGGGAACGGATTCGGGATTTCCGGAGAGGGCTATGTTCGATTTGCTCTGACGGTCGATACGCCCAGGCTGAAAGAAGCGATCGACAGGATCGTGAACGAGGGGATTTTTAAACCGAAATCCTAGCGGGAGGGGAAGCATGCACTCATTTGCCCCGGAAATGCAGTGATTGCAGGGGTGTCTCTCGGGGGAAATCTGCCCGGTTCGGCAAAAGCAATTGAGATGTGTGTTTCCAGCATGATTCAAAGCTCTTTCTTTACAATGACAGGGATTTCTTCTTTTTCCCGGACACTGGCCTGGGGGACTCCGGCTCCTTCTTATGACAACGTTGTTGTCGTTGGGGTGACCAGGCTTTGTGTTCCGGGTTTTTTTGACTGGATATGCCATCTCGAGAGAAAAGTTCCCAGACGGGGAAAGGGGCGTCTGTGGCCCCGCATTCTTGATATTGACTTTCTTTTTTCCCTTCCGCTCTCTCCCGGTCGTCCACCTGACCTGATTCTTCCCCACCGGGCGCTGCCATCCCGGGAAACCCTTCGCTACCTTCTGGATGAAGCTTCCCGACAAGCCAGGATTCCTGCAGATATCCGGGAACGGCTATGTGCGGTCAGCTCTTCAAACCAGGCCCCCGGGAGCAGTCCTGTGGCCAGGCCAGGTGCCCTTTTCTGGAAAAAGGGATCCGGTCGTTGACAGGTCGAATCCCCTTCAGGCAAAAAGATCCCCAAACTTTTTCTCCTGAGCAGCTTGTTGCTGCAAGGAAGTCTTTTGACTTTACCCAGGCCAGGGAATCCCTTTTAATCTGGTATGGTCATGTTGCCCGGAAACTCCCATGGAGAGATCCCATCACTCCTTACAGGGTCTGGGTATCGGAAATCATGTTGCAGCAGACGACCGTTTCGGTGGTTACTGGATATTTCGAGCGTTTTATGGCCCGATTCCCGACAGTGGAGTCTCTGGCCAGTGCTCCGGAGAGCGATCTCCTGAAGCTCTGGGAAGGGCTGGGATATTATCAGCGGGCGAGGAACCTCCACCGTGCGGCGGGAAAGATCGTTGCTGCCGGCGATTTTCCCAGGACAAGGGATGAGTGGCATCTTCTGCCAGGTGTCGGGCCATCGACGGCAGGTGCGATCGCGTCGATTGCTTTCGGGGAACGGGAGCCGATCCTCGATGCGAATGTCCGGCGGGTGAACCGCCGTCTCCTCCATGTCATGGAACCACCGGAGAAACGCGACATCCTTGACCAGCTGTGGGCAATCTCGAGAGGTTTTGTCGCGTTGCCGGGAAGATCTCCCGGAGAGACCAATCAGGCACTCATGGAGCTTGGTGCGACGGTATGCAGGATCCGGGTGCCGTTGTGTCACGAGTGTCCTCTGTCGGGGTATTGCCTTACCTCCACTCTTTCTCTCGATCCCAATCTGCCGGCGATCAAAAAAAGCCCCAGGAAAAAGGTTTTCAGGACGGCCCTGGTGGGAGCTCCGGGGGATGATCTTGTCCTTGTCGTGCGTTCAGAAGGACGTTTTCTCGAAGGTCTCTGGGATTTTCCTGGGGAGGTTCTCGATGGAGAACCGGCTTTCCGGGGAGAGGGAAGGATTCTTGGACGGGTTTCCCATGTCTATACTCACATCGAGGAAGAGGTTCTGGTGGTTGAGGTTCCCGTGCCGGGAAAAGACTATCCAAATGCAAGATCTTTTTTCGGCATCGATGAAGCGAGGTCTGTCCCTTTGACGGGGGCGGCCAAAAAGATCTTGAAAATCCTTGAGAATGGGAAAAAGGGAGACATCAGGCATGTCTGATCGTCTTCCACCCGTTCCGGGAGGTTTTTGATGTTTTGGGGGAGAGAAATCCCCGGATCCTTTTCCCGTTTTTCAAGGAGAGTGAAATGGGCTTTGACAATGGCTTTGATGGGCATTTTTGTTTCCTGTCAGTCTCAGAGCCAGAGCTTTGTCTGGGTGGCGGGAAACATCCCTTCCGGTTCCCAGCCAACATCCGTTTCCTGTCCGGGACCCTCGACCTGCTTTGTGGTCGGACAAAATGGACTGATCCTCCTGACCCAGAATGGAGGGCTGACCTACACTCCTCTTGATTTTGTCAATGGAGGATTTGCCCTTGCCAACTTCAACCTGACCTCGATCAGCTGCCCTTCGACCCTTATTTGCTATATTGTCGGGAACCAGGGACTGATCGCCCAGACGCTTGACGGTGGCTCGACTTTTCAGATCACAAACGAGACGGTCAATGGAAATCTGACACTGAATTCGGTGGCCTGCCAGACGGTAACGACCCCGGCCTGTGTTGCTGTAGGCAGTAACAATTCGATGTACGTTCTTCCGATCCTTGCAGGGGCATGGGCACCTGTCCTTAACTCCCAGTCGTCCGGTGTGGGGCCGGCCAACTATGGACAGGTCGCCCTTTCCGGTTCGACAATCCTGATTTCCGCCCAGACGACGACAGGCCAGGGTGTTCCGGGTCTGGTTGTTTCTTCTGATGGAGGTGTGACGTTCCAGTTTTCTCCCATTTCACAGACAGAAGCTCCACAGGGCATCAGCGGGGTGGCCTGCCAGCTCTCTGGAACCTGCATTGCCGTTGGTCCCGGGGCCGTTCTCCAGGGGCAGCTGTCTGTTCTGTCCTGGTATCCGGTGGTTATTCCCCAGAACGTTTCCCAGCAGGAAGAATTCCTGGAGGAGGTTTTTCCTGATCCTTCCGGAAGTTTCTGGTTGACAGGGTCATCCGGAACACTTGTCTATCTTTCGAACGGACTTTCCCAGACATCCACAGGAAATGCTCTCTGGACATTTGAGCCGCAGACACTTCCCGGATCGGGCATTGCCGATACAGTCGGAAGTGTTGGTTGTTCCGGGGATTATTCCTGCATATCCGCAGTCTATTCTCTCTCGGAAAATGGTGCGGCCTATGAAACCGGTGCCCAGATTTCAGGGCAGTCCGGACTTCAGGTCCAGTAGAAGTTGCAAAAATGCCTTGGGTGTTCGTATGCTTGGTAGGGTTTTAATCCCGGAGCACTTTGTCCGGAGTCCGGACACAATTCAATGCGAAGGAGAGACAATGTTCAATAAGGCTAAAACATGGATTTCCGCAACAATGCTTGTTGTTTTTATGGGAGTGCTTTCCGGCTGCTACGGGCAGTACGCGCTGGTTCATCTTCTGTATAAATCCAACGGGACAATCGAGAACAAGTGGGCCAGATCCGGTGTCAATGCCCTCTTGATCATTTTTCCAGTCTATGCAATCGCCGGGTTGGGTGATGTGATCATCTTCAATACGATCGAGTTCTGGACCGGAAAAAATCCGATCACGAATTCTCCTTCTGTTGCCGGGAAGGCCGATATTCCGCAAAATGGGATGAGGGCGGAGACAACCAAGTCCGGAAACCATGTTGTTCTGGCATGGCATTACAATCAGTCGAGAAAATCCCTTGTTGCCCTGTCGGTTACAAAATCTCCTTCAGGAGCTCCTGTCGTCAAGCTTTATCGGTCTCATTCCGTTGATTCCCAGGTGATGGGAGCCGGGGCCCATGTCACGGAGACCACCTTCAACGCGGGACATATGTCCTCAAGGGTTGTCACGGGACTGCCCGGAACGATCTAGTTTCTGTTGTCTGTTTGGTTTTTCAGAACAGGAAGGGGGCTGTTGCCCCCTTTTTTCACTCTTCAGAATGATGGGAATCACCCGGCTGAGAGGCTGTCAGCGTATTGATGAAGGCTTCCCATCCGGCTTTGAGTGCCTTTTTGGTTTGATGCTCTGTCTGGACCATTTCTGTTCGGATTTCTCCGTCCCGGATATCGTCGATTGTCTCCCGGACAAGGGATTTCGCTTTTTTGCGGGCATCGGGAAGGAGCAGTACCACGGCTGCTGCTCCGGCCAATGTTCCTGCAACAAAGAACAGCAGGGCGTGGGAAGAGGGGTTCTGCACATCGGTTTTTTCGCTCAACGGTTTTCTCCTTTATGGTCCTGGTTCGTTGGAGATTGTTGCCCTTCGGGATGCCTGTAGGCCCTGAGGGCATTTTTAAGGGCGTTGCCGATTGTTGTTGCCTTCTGAATCATGTTTCCAATCGACGAGACACGGCTGAAAATGGAAAAAAGATGTTCGGCCGCCGATCTGTCGAGACCTTCTTTGATGGATTCGATCCAGTGGGTTACCCTTTCTGTATCCCGGAGAATCCCTGAAAGATGATGGAGCACAGGGAGCGATGAGCGGGAAAGCTCCTTCGTGGCGGTCTCAAGCGTTGAAAGAAAGACAATGATCCGGTAGATGAGGATGGCTGTCATGACCAAAAAAATTGCCACGCCGATGAGGATGCCTTCTTCGAATACGCTCAGTCCGGATGGAGTTGCGTGGATGGGTGCTGTGGTCATGAATCCTCCCTGGTTCAGGGTTTTTGTGGGAACGATATTCGATTCTTCCATGATTGGGGATCTAAATCAATTTGCCATGATCAGGGGCAGGAAGATTCTTCACAGGTTTTTCTCCGGGAATGACTCTTTTGTCCTCTAGAACCCGCTCAAATACTGTATTGGCAGGATCCCTCCTTGTCCTGACGTTGCTGATCTGGCTTCTGTTCCGGCACCATATTCTCCTTCAGGGCGGAACGATTGAAAAAGCAGAGATATCGGCCCTGCCAAGAGATCTTGGCCTCTCAGTCCTGAGACTCCTTGGCGGCTATCTGATTTCCCTGGTTTTTGCCTATTGCTATGGTCTTGCAACGGCAATGACCTCCTGGGGTGAACGCTATCTCCTTCCCGTTCTTGATATCCTGCAGTCAATCCCCATCCTTGGATTTTTTCCGGCGGTGGTTTTTGTTCTTGCGCACCTTTTTACGAATCCCGTGCATGGGGTTGAGCTTGCGAGTATGGTCCTGATTGCAACGAGCATGGCCTGGAACATGGCGTTTGCCGTGTTCGAGTCTATCAGGACCGCTCCCCACGAATTTTCCGAACTGATGAGACAGATGCAGGCTCCCTGGTGGATCCGGCTGTCCCGTTATCTGATTCCGGTGACGATTCCGAAAATGGTTTACAATTCCATCCTGTCATGGGCACAGGGCTGGTATTTCCTGATTGCCTGCGAAATGATCTCTCTTGGTTCGGTTCACTACCAGCTTCAGGGTTTGGGAAGCTTTCTTGTTTCGGCAACCGCATCGGGAAGCATGGGGCTTGCAACGCTGGGAATATTGACCCTGATCGTATCTGTTATCCTGTTTGATTTTTTCCTTTTTCGCCCTGTTATGGTCTGGTCGGAACGTTTCAGGATCGAGCAGAATTCTTCATCGGTTGAAAGGGTTGAATCTCCTTTCCGGGACTTTCTCCTGGGTGCTCCGGTTCTCGAAGGTGCACGAGAGTTTTTCGGAAAGCTGTCCTCCCGTTTTTTCAGTTATCTGGACCGCGGTTTTTTTTGGCTTGAGTCCTATGGAAAAAAAGTGGGAAAGCAATCTCCCGGGGGCAGCAAGTTCCTCTCCAGGATGGTGCAGGTCCTTTTTATGGTGCTACTTGGTTTTCTGGGAGCAATGGCGATGCGTTCCCTGGCCAGGGAGATTTCTCTGGGGATTCCATGGAAAGCCCTCTCGGAGCTTCCCATGGATCTCCTCTTTTCCATCTTCAGGCTCATGGCAGGCTACGCCCTCTCCCTCTTGTGGACGGTTCCTCTGGCCTATATGGTTTTTCGGTTCCCGAAGCTCCACCGGACTGTCATGCCGGTGGCCCAGATCATGGCATCGGTTCCTGCAACGGCCCTTTTCCCTTTTATTATCGTGCTGGTTGTCCGGACAACGGACAGCATGAATCTGGCATCGATTATCCTTTTGCTGTCGGGAATGCAGTGGTACCTTCTGTTCAATCTTCTGGCAGGAGTCGGGTCATTCCCTGCCGAGATGAGGGAGGTGTCCCAGACGCTTGGTCTTTCCGGAATGCTTTTTATCCGGAAGGTGTTTCTGCCGTTTCTGTACCCTTCCCTGCTGACCGGTTCGATCACGGCATTTGGCGGAGGGTGGAACGCATTGATCGTGGCTGAATATGTGGTGTATGACAATAAGGACTATGGTGTGAGGGGGATCGGGGCTTTTCTTGATCGCGCAACGTATCATTCGGGAAACGAGATTCTGGTAGTCTCATCCCTTTTATTGATGACTGGGGTGGTTGTTATGCTGAATCGCCTCTTCTGGACACCGCTTTATGAGCGGGTTACCAACAAATATGGTTACCATGGCTGAACCATTTCTGGAACTTTCCATGATTTCCCAGGAGTTTCTGGAGGAGGGCCGAAACAATCAGGCGATACAGGACCTGTCCCTTTCCATTTCGGAAGGTGAGTTTGTTTCCATTGTGGGACCTTCCGGGTGTGGAAAGAGTACTCTCTTAAGGATCCTTCAGGGGTTGATCCGTCCCACCCGTGGTGAGGTCCTCTACAGGGGGCGTCCCTGTGAGGGTGTCAATGGAGACATGGGAATGGTTTTTCAGGGCTTTGCCCTGTTCCCATGGATGACCGTTCGGGAAAATGTCGGGATCGGCCTTGTCGCCCAGGGGCTTCCCGGGCAGGAGATCGATCGCAGTGTCGCCTTCTATATCGACAAGGTTGGTCTTGAGGGATACGAGGAGGCTTATCCAAGGGAGCTGTCCGGTGGAATGAAACAGAGGGTCGGGATTGCCCGGGCCCTTTGCATGGAGCCGGCCATCCTTTTGATGGACGAGCCGTTTTCCAACCTTGATGCCCTGACGAGCCTCACCTTAAGGGACGAGGTTCTGATGCTCTGGCAGGATCCGGAGATGTCCGTTCGAACCATTGTCATGGTAACCCATATTATTGAGGAGGCGATCCTGATGTCAGACAGGGTTGTTGTTCTCTCAAGAAGGCCAACCCATGTTGTGGAAGAGATCCCGGTCGATCTCCGGCGTCCGAGGGATCGCCGTCATCCTGATTTCGACCGGCTTTCAGACCGGATCTTTTCCCTGATTTCCTGAACGTTTTTGGGACTGGTTTCGTGCCGGTTTGCTGGAAGCGTCCCGGAGGAGACTGATCATCCTCAATCGGGATGTATGACTTTATCTTTATTGAAGGAGGGTATATGGAAGGAGATCCCGATTCGCATCCGGGAATGAGTCGAATCGTAGGGTTGTTAAAAGTTCTCGATCAGAATGGAGGGGAGGAAGATCTTTATCAGCTGGGCGTCGATCTTCATCTCGAGCTTGGGGAGGAATTGCAGCTTGTTCGGGCGGCGGAGTCTCTGGGCTTTGTCCTGACTCCTGGTTCGGCGATTGTTTTGACAGACCTCGGCCGGGCTTTGATTGGTGCCGATATCAACGGGAGAAAAAAGCTCTTCAGGGAAAGAATCCTGACACTTCCTCTTTTCCAGATGGTTGCAAAATGGCTGGAAGAGGAAAAGGAAGGCTTGCCTGCGGATGAGGTTCGCCAGCGCATAGCGGAGGCCTTTCCCGGAGAAGATCCTCATATGAGCTTCCTGCTGTTGGTGAACTGGGGGCGTTATGCGGAACTTTTCGGCTATCGGGCGGACCGGGAGGAAATTTATCTCGATGTGGGAGACTAGCGTCTTGCTGGTCATCAATTAAAAAAAGTTGTAGAGAGAACCCCCGACGGCTCCATTTTGCCGGGGAGTCTGGACCGTGATTTTTCTGCTAGGATATTTCCCCGTCCATTTTTTTTCGTTCGGACTTCAGAAAGTCGATTTTTTTTTCAAGAGCCAGGATCTCTTCATCAAGCTGTTTCTTTCTTATGTGGAGTGGTGGCAGTTCCGCCTTCTGGCGAATTCGGGCCTGCTTCCTGTCCCTTGCCCAAAAAATGATTCCGGCTATTGTTAC
>JAKAYF010000001.1 GCA_021816465.1 Nitrospirota bacterium | reverse complement strand
TTTCCCAGATACGGATCGGGATCTTCTCCCTCTGGATGACATCGAATTGTGAGTGGGGTCATCCGCTACCTGCTGGACACCAATATTCTGTCGGATTTGATAAGGCATCCACAGGGCATGGTGGCACGGAGGATTGCCGTTGTTGGCGAGGCGGCAGTGTGCACATCCATTGTGGTGGCTTGTGAATTGCGCTTTGGCGCCGCGAAGAAAAATTCTCCCAGACTCACAGAACAGGTGAATGCTGTTATCTCCGCAATAGATGTGCTCCCCTATGACACACCGGCCGATCAGGCTTATGCGGAAATCCGTCAACACCTTGCCGTCTGCGGCAAGCCCATTGGTCCGAATGACTTGCTCATTGCGTCCCATGCATTGGCAGTCAATGCCGTATTGGTGACTGCCAATGTGGACGAGTTTTCCCGAGTACCCGGGCTGATGGCGCACAATTGGCTTCAGTGATCAAAAATTTCCAAGTGGGTACGGAGGTTACAGGGACGCCGGGTTGTCCGGCAGCTGGATTTTACGGGCGATTCAGTCTGAAAAAATCGCACCCTTCACGCGGCTGTAATTTTTGATAAAAGGCAGGACATCCTCACCCGGCATCGGGGAAGACACCAGAAATCCCTGAAGCTCGTCACAATGCTCGTGTTGCAAAAATGCCAGCTGCTCAAGGGTCTCGACCCCTTCAGCAATCACCCCGATCCTCATTCCGTGGGCCATGGCGATGATGGCCCGGACAATCAGTCGGTCAGAAGGATCCTGCGAGAGATCCCGGACAAAGGACTGGTCGATCTTCAGATAATCGAGGTCGAAATTTTTCAGGTACGCAAGACTTGAATATCCGGTCCCGAAATCATCGACTGAAACGGCGACTCCCATTGCCTTCAGCTCTTTTAGAAAGTGGGTGGAACGGGTCGTGTCCTGCATCAACTGGGATTCGGTGATCTCAAGCTCCAGACGGTTTGCCGGAAAGAGACCCCTGGCAAGAACACCCCGCAAAAATCCGGTAAAGTCCACCGTCCAGAACTGCCGGACCGACAAGTTGACGGAAAGGGAGAATGATCCGTACCCCCATCGGGAAAAATTCCCAAGCATCTCTCCCGCAGTTTCGAGCACCCACTCTCCGATCGGAACAATCAGTCCGGACTCTTCGGCCACCCCGATGAAATCTCCAGGAGGAATGTTGCGCGATGGCCAGCGGAGAAGAGCCTCAAAACCGGTGATCTCGCCACGTCGCATATTGATCTTCGGCTGGTAGTAAAGACAGAACTCCCCCTTCGCGAGGGCCCCCCTGAGATCCTTTTCAAGGTCGTGCCTGATCCGGACCCTTTTGGCAAGCTCCCCTGAAAAAAGATGGTAGGTATCCCTTCCGGAGCGCTTTGCCTCATACATGGCAAGATCTGCATTCTTCATCAGCTCGTTGACCGTCAGTCCATGGTCCGGATAAAGGGCGACACCGAGGCTTGCCGTCAGGACAACATCATGGGAATCAAGGGGAACAGGGGTCTTGATCGCATCGATGATCCTCCTGCAAATCGCGTCGAGATTTTCAAATGCATCCGTTTCATCAAGAAAAACCGCAAATTCGTCTCCCCCGATCCGCGAAACGATATCCCCCTCCCGCACAGCAAGCATCAGTGATTCTCCAACCTTTTTCAGCACCAGGTCACCGATCTGGTGCCCCTGGGAATCGTTGACAAACTTGAAATTGTCGAGATCGATAAACAAAAAGGCCGACTTGCGGGCCGAGGCAGTGTTTCCGGCAGACCTGTTTCCCAGGATCTTCTCCAGTGAGTCCTGAAAAAACTTTCGGTTGGGAAGATCTGTCAGCGGATCATACATCGCAAGATGCAAAAGCCGCGACTGTGCCTTGGCAAGAAGCTCCATCTCCCTCCTGTTGTCAAGAATCAGGGCGAGCGAGTGGGCAAAGGAGGCCACCAGCGCTTCATCGGCCTTGCTGAAGGGCTCGGAGTTCAACTTGTCCGACAGGTAGACCCGGCCATAAACCCGGCCCATGCTCGAAATGGGCACGGCGAGCAGAGATTCCATCTTCGGATGATTGGGAGGGAAGCCCGCGCTTCTCGGATCCCTGTCGATCCGCTCGAGACGAATGGGCCTGTCCTCCGAGATCACAACACCCAGAAGCCCCTTCCCTTCCGGAAGGTGGCCGATCCGGGCAACAGCATCGTCATCCATGCCCGTGTGGAGAAACTGGACCAGAGAGCCCTCTTCGTCCAGCATGCCGATCGCACCGTACCGGGATCCGATCAGTTTGGTCAGGGAACGGATCCCCGACTCAAGAAGAGATGCCTCAATCGTTGTCCTTGAAAGCAGCTCCCGGATCGATCGGGAAAATCCGACAAGCTCCTCCATCTGGGAAATCCAGTTCGAGGCATTATGCGTCAGATCCGAAACCTGTTTTAAGAGCTCCTGATTTTCATGGATCAGTAACTGACGGTCTCCCAAAATGGCATCGGTTATTCCCGACAAGGTGAGAACACCCAGAAAAAAACCCGCCGGACTGAAAACGGAAACGGCCCGGACCCCCGACTTTTCCATCAGAAGATAGGCAACATTCAGGGTGTCCCCCTCGCGGACGGCAATCGGGACAAGAAACTCTCCCGGACGGGCTTTGTCCGGAGACTCCCCGCAGGAAACGGCAAGACCGACATAGGAATCGATTGAAAGGGGAGATTCAGAAGGAGCGAAAACGGCACAGTAACGATCTTCATTACAGGTTCCGGAGACATATCCGGACTCTGGCACATCACCTACTCTGACCGGAACGGAAATGAGCATTGCATCCGACACACGAAGGGGAGCCCGGGAAAAAACATTCCCCTCTTTCATTTCAGAAAACATCCTTTCATTTAAAAAAACGGCCACCGGGCCTCAAAACAGCCCGGTTTACGAACGGGATTTTCTGATCTCAGAACGGCTCTTGACCACAAGATAACGGATCAGCGTTTCCTCCGACACACCATCCATGGAGACAAACTCGGCCAGAGTCGCCCTGCCGCCAAAAAGATCGGAACCAAACGGGGCCAGATCGCGAACAATGGCATCAAGAACAAGGTGGCAGGGGGGGAAGGACGGAAGATCCATCACGAGCCGGAGGCGGCTTCCGGGAGAATAATGATTCCCGTTGGCAAAAACAACCCCACGATCGGAAAGGATCACCTCAAGAGGATGGGGAAGAGAGACCTTCTCCCCTCTGGACATCCTCTCAAGAATCGCCTCAATCCGCCCCATCCGTTCGTCCATGGCCTGAAACAGGGCCATCCACGGCTGACGGTCATCGTCCATGAACCAGCCAGACGGAGCAAGGATAACCGTCTCGGATGGAAGGACCTGCTGACAGACTTCATTGTCATGATCAAGGGTTGCTACAGAGAGAGAAACGGAACTGACAACGCGAAGATTCCCGAGGGCACCGGCCAAGGGAAAATCTGCATCCAGAATACCAGACAGACCGGAGAAAGAAAAGCTGTCAGACATGAATATCGAGGCGTCCCCCAAGAGGATTCCGGGAACCGGAGCCCGTCCCTTCACGGGCTGGAGGCGATGGCGCCTCTTCACGGCGGCGTTCCTGGTCCGCCTCTTTTGTCTGCCTTGCGTAGTCCGTCTCCCGCATCCCCGGGACGGGATTGTCGAGATTGGAAACCGAATTGACACCAAATTCCGCCATCAGATCCTCCTGCCAGAAAGCCCGGCCAGATTGCCGTCACACACGCTGGTTGATCTTGAGCCCCTGATAAAGGAGGCCGACCTCGGCGGCAAGGTTTGCCGACCCTTCATAGCGCCCCAGCGGGCCGATCCCTCCGGCGTCGACCTTCGCTCCCGATGACACATCCGAGCGGTGGCGAACGGTTCTGGTACCATCTTCCTGGTTTGTCTCACGAATGGAGACATCGGTCAGCACGCCATGCCCCATGGGAGATGTCGTGACCGAAACCTCACCCGGAGCATTGCCGGCCTCATCAATGGCCGCCATGACCCTGTCAGAGACGCCGATATCGCTTTCGGAACCGCTGCGAACCAGTCGCACAGGAGGCCCACTTTCCGGAATATGAGCAGGAACAGGCCTTAAACGCAGGGAAGCCCCCTGATAAACAGGACTGACCGTTCCGTAGCCACTGCCTGAGATATTCATGGAAGTACCCTCCATGGGATCTTTCCCCACATATAGGATACCAGAGAATTGCTTCCCGTCAAGCAATTTTTTTCTATCCTGCAATTTTTTCTATCCCACGACCCGGAATGAACTTAAAAAAGAAAATTTCCAGTCTATGATGGCTGGACGACGCCACACATCGTATGGAGATAATGCTCCGCACTGGACAGCCCCTTCGAAAAAACCGGGATCAGCTCATACTCCAGCATGTCCGCAAGCAGGATCCAGTCCTGATTCTCCTGGCATGAAAGCATTCCGGCCAGAATTTCCTGGAACCGGCTCTCTTCCGTCACAAGCTCAAGGGGCGAATCCGAGACAATCATGGGGTTTTCCTTCTGGATCGCCCGGATCCTGTCCACCAGGATCTGGGCCGTCACCATCGCCTCGATTCCCTGGACATAGGGACCTCCACGATCCTTGTGGGAGCCCTCTCCCTGAAAAACCTTGTCAACATCTCCTTTTCTCAGATTCCGCCCAATCTCAGAAAAAAGCTGGATGATCTGGGAGAGATGAGGAAGAAGGCTCATGACCGAGTCTCTCAGCACCCCCTCAAGCGATTCCGTTTCAATCTCCAGGTCGACACCGGACTCCATCCATTCCGGCTTTTCCAAAAACTCCCCGTTCTCATAACAGACCCGGTCATCAAGCGTTATTCTCGAAATAATCCGATCCGCCCCCACACGATTTTTCATGATCTCGTCGATGCTCTCAAGGATGTTCCCTCCGAACAGATCGCTCTCAAGCCTCATTCCGTCAATGACCACCCGTCTTTGAACCATGATTTTCTCCTTTTTCGTTTTGAACATTTGCCCGCTCATTCCCCTTCTTAGCCCGCAGGGCAAGAGGGGGGCAAGCGGGCGGTCTATTTTTTCCTGCCAACCATGAAAAAATGTTTCCACTAGGGCAGGAACGGTCCGAAGTCAAAGCCTCCGGAGAGGACGTGAGACCCGTACCATCGGGCATCCTCAGCGAAAGAGGAAACGAAAGTCGTGAGACCAGACCCCCCTTCTACAGCGCAAAGCGCTTAGATGGGGGAGAGTTCATACACTCAGCGTTTCAGGTCCGCCGGTTACCCTTCCCCTCAAAAGGGAGGCATGAGAAAAACAGTCGGACGGCGGAGAGCAGGAAAGGAGCCATGCCGCACGCTCACCCAAGCGCTGGTAGGTCTTGCGTGTTTCCTCAACAAGGGCTTTCCACAAAAAGGGATCCCTGATCCCGATCGACTCTTTTTCCAGAAAGAACATCGTGGTCAACGGAGACAGCGCTGCAATCCGGTCTCCCAGCTCCCGGATCGCACGGTCAACCGATTCAATCCGGGAGGCCCACTCCTCTCCGGAAAGACCGATCCCCTCACCTGTGAGGAATCCCCCTTCCCGGGAAAGAGCTCCCAGTTCCGAGAGCCCGCCACAGAGCTCCGATGCTTCTCCCGAAAGATGGTCCGGCCAATCGATCGAAACCGGATCTCCGGGACTCTCTCCGGACAGGACTCTGCGCCACAAGACCCTGTACACTGGCCTAAGAACCGAACCGACATCGGCGGGAGTCTCTCCGACTCCAACAAAATGGATCTCTCCGAACTCATCCCTTTTTGCAAGACTCACAAGAGCCCTGCCTGTCGCCGGAAGCGACTCCAGATCCCGATAAAGGGCAGACCATTCTCTGGCATCCGGGTGTCGCGCATGGCGCAGGCGGGCCACGATCACAGACGATACCAGGGCAGGATCGAGATCTTCCCTGCAAACCGGATTATTGCAAAGAGCCGACGGAGAACATGGCGCACAGGGCCTTCTGGAGGAAACGGCGATATTTCCCTCCAGAGCGGGAGCCGTTTCCGGGTAAAAAAGCTGGGAAAAAGAGAGACAGACCGAAGGTGTCCCGAAAAGGGCAGCCACGTGCATTGTCCCCGTATCGTTCGAGAGCAGGACATCGACCCGGGAAAGAAGCGCCGACAGGGTCAGGACAGAAGTCTCTCCGGTCAGGTCGAACACCTTCCCTGCAGAAGTTCCCGAAAGGAGACCGGTGATCGCCTGATTCCGGACACGATCCTCCTCCCCTGCCCCCAGAAGGACAATCCGGCAGTTCGGCAAAAGGGAAAGCAGTCCCTGGCAAACCCGGGCAAACGATGCGCCTGTCCAGCGCTTGATCTCAACGGAGGCTCCGGTCGCCATTGCGATGATCGGAGCCCCCCCTTCGATTCCCTTGCGCCTGAGAAGTTCCGTCGCCTGTCTGTGGGACTCATCCGGCAGATCTCTCAAGGCTCTTTTTTCATCCTTCGAAAAACCGGCTCCGGCAATATGTTTAAAAAGGTCCACCAGATTCAGGTCGTTGAAAAGACGATTTTTCACGAACGTCGAAAGATAGAGTATCCATGGAGAAAGATGGGTCCTGTAGCCATCTTTCGTCATGGAGAGACCCCGTTTTTCCCGGGCATTGACAAGATACCCCAGCGTTGCCCCGATCCGGTTGGGCGTCAGATTGATCAAAAGGTCAGGAGACAGATCGTTAATCGCTCCCACCATATGGGAAAAGCTCTCGTAGAGGGAAACCGGATCTTCTCCGGAAAGAACCCGTTTTTTGAGCCCGCTTCCGTCGATGGTCAGGATTCCGTCGATTGCCATAAACGGTGCCATCGACGCGGCAAACTCCCTGTAGATCACCAGAAAGATTCTGGCCCCGGGAGACTTTTCCCTGAGAGCCAGGACCGCAGGATAGAGCTGGTAGATGTCTCCCATTCTGGAAAGGGCCAGGACAACGATGGTCCTGACAGTACTGGAGCTTGAGTCGGCCATTTTCAGGAGGCTCATCCCGGCCCTCCGGAAAACTCTTTCATCAGGAGGAATGTGGCCTCTTCAGAAGTGATATCATCCTGCCCGGGAGCAATTCCGGCGACAATCTCGTCAAGGCCGACGGAACCCATGTGCCGGAACCGGTTCAGGAAGGAGACCAGACCGTCATCCCCCGCCGCCCGGGCAATCAGGCCATCGACCGGCCAGCGACCCGTCATTCCGGGATTGGCAGGCCTCAGCCCTTCTTCGATCATCTCCCCGATCCACTGGCCCATGCGGATTTCATAGGTATGCTCTCTCAAAACGCGTTCCATCGCCCTTCGGGAGATTTCCGCCCGCTTTTCCGGATGCTTCAGATAATGGAGCGCCCCTGCCCTCAGGGAGCTTTCGTCATGGAACAGCGCCACCTCGGGCGAATCGCCATCCATGACAAAAAGCTCCCCCATCAGGGATCGGTGGTCGACCAGGGAAAAAGCGCCGCAAGCGGCGATCTCGAAGGTTCTGGGATTGACGAAATCTCCGTCCGGATTCACTCCGTTGTGATAAACCGAGGAGTGCAGGTTGACATTCACATCCGTTGCGGAAAAGATCCGGGCACATTCATCCGGAGACATCCTCCTGTTGGGAAGAGGCATGTTTCTGGACAGGGGATCCGAAAGGTTCCATTCCGTTCCAAAGATTTTCAGTCCAAGATCCGCAATCTGGGGAAAAAGCTTCTGGCGATTGTAATAACCGGCTCCCATAAATCCGACGTGAGCCCCATAAAGAGACTTGTCCGCCGCTGACAGCTCCCTTGGGAAAAACACCTTCGGGTCAGCTGCCGCGGGAAGGTACCTTCCCCTGACACCGATGTCGGAAAGAAGGGACAGGAAGGGATCTTTCTGAATGACAGCAAAGTCATGAACCAGTGGAGCAACCGTCTCCCAGTAGGTCGTCAGCCGAAAATCCTCCACAAACCAGTAGGCGACCGGATATCCCATCTCACGGAGCCTTTTCAGAAGAGAAGGTGACATCGGAGCCTGCGCCAGGGCAACGATCAGGTCCGGCTTGACAGAGAGAACCCGCGCCATCACCATCTCGTCCATGAATCCGGAAAAGATTCCCTGGAGCTGTCTTTTATGAAGATCAAGGCTGGTCTGGGCCCCTATGGCGCGAAGCGCCCCTTCAAACGGCGCGGCATCGAAGAAAGAGACCCTGTGGCCGGCAGCCAGAAGGCCATTGGCCGCCCCCTGCGCCACAGGATATGATCCTCCGTACACAGGAGGAACGACCAGAATGCGAAGTGAACAAATCGAGTCTTCCAGAATCGATCCGACCATCTTGCGCGCCGCCGCATAACCGTTTTGGCAAGTGCGCTCCGATGGGGAGTGGACCAGGAGCCGGATACCCGGTGGAATTCCGGCAATCTCTGAAAGCTCCGTCATAAAACGGATTCTCCCCTGGAAAGAGGACCATGGCATGAAAGACAGGGAGATGCGCAACCGGCGGAGGTCAGGCTCAAAAACCCAGACAGGGCAGGAGCTTTTTCGAAGCAGGGAAACGATATGGTGCCCCATCGCCAGACCAAGGACCAGAACTCCTTCCTTTGGAAGATCCCCGGCTGAAAGAGCCTCTCCCGCCCAGAGGTCCGCCTCCCTTTCCGGATCATAGGAGCTATGCAGGGAAATCCCCCCTGCGGTCATCACCGGCTGGCCATTCTTTGCCC
Organism: Nitrospirota bacterium; assembly: GCA_021816465.1. Lineage (GTDB taxonomy): Bacteria > Nitrospirota > Leptospirillia > Leptospirillales > Leptospirillaceae > Leptospirillum. The sequence continues at coordinate 84,987 of JAKAYF010000001.1, read as the reverse complement.
AGGCCAGAACCGGTGCAAACGGATCATCGCTTCCCCGGGAGGAATCACGGGCAAGGATGCGGTTTGTCAGAGCTCCGGGACCAATCATTTTCATGTTTTCGGAAAAGATCTCCGTTTGGCCCGGATACCCGGGAGAACACTCTTTATCCGGCATGAACCAGAACCTCCTCCCTGATCGAGCGGAAGGGCCCCCTTTCCGGAACAGCGCCGGAAAGGACCTCATCGATCTCCTCCGAAAGAAATGACAGCGCGGACGATCTCCTTTCGAAAAGATCCCCGCCACCGCCTGCATCATCCCGTACATCCCCGCACAGAAGAAGATGGTTCGCAATCGGCCATATCCCGGGAAATTCATTCACAAGCGCAACCCTTCTCCCGACAGGCGAGGACAGCATTGCCCGATAGAGATCAACTCCTCTCCTGATCTTTAAAAGGGCCGAAACGGTCTTTTCATCCGAAAGCGTCCCAAAAGCCCCGACCGCTCGGGAGAGAGGATCAAGAGCCCTTTTTCCCGGAAGCAAGCGGAGGAAGAATCGTCGGAAAAGCGCTCCCGAAAAAGCGGACTCCCTTTCCGGATCACCGCTTTTCAAGACCAGCTCCCCGGAAATCTCCTGGGTGTTGAAATCTCCGTCCCCCTCCCTGCCCCGCAGGATCAGAAGATCAGGTGTCGAGGGAGGCAGAGGCATTCCCGCAAGAAGCGACGCAGCGACCCGTCCCACCAGGTCCCCGTCGAACTGTTCCCGGCACAGGATCGTCCGGCAACCGGATCCCTCGCCGCCGCACGGGTAACAGTCCATCCGGGAAACGATCGAGACCCGGGCGCCGAAACGGGCGCCCGTTTCATGGGGAGACGCTCCCCCAAAAAACAGGCCGATCGTCGGGATCCCTCTCCATGCGGCAAGATGCAGCGTGGCGGTATCGGGAGAGATGACCAGGGCGGCCTCCCGGATCAGTCCGTCGAGTTCCCCGATAGAGGTTTTTCCCGCCATATTCCTGACATGGTCGCCGGAAAGCCTCCGGATGCGCTCGCCGCTTTCCCACTCATCGGGGCGACCGGAAAGAATGACCCTGCGCCCTGTCTGTCTGGTCACCCCTCCAATAATCCGGAGAAGAGTTTCTTCCGCAAGCGAGCGGTAGACAGAGCGCCCCGACAGAACCATCACAACGGGAGACGAGTCAGATCCGCCCCGGACTGGAGCATGATCTGCCGTTTGCCTGGGTCCCTGGGGTAAAAACTCCCGCCAGACATCGGACAGATGCAACCGGTTTTTCTGACGAAGTCCCCTCGCACTTGAAACAAGATACTCTGGCCAGCCCGGAACGCGCCCGCCAAACGTCCTGCGGTCGATGCTCCTCTCGAATCCATAACGCTCCCTGATGCCCGATGCCTTCAGAAGAGCGACACCGCCGCCATCGTTGTTCAGGTGAACCGCTCGCTCCCAGTGCCCACCCCGAAGCTCCCCGACCAGAGCTTTCCATTTCGGATAAGCTCCGGAAAATCCTTCTTCGGGATGGACACCGGGAAGAGTCATGATCATCCTGCAAACGGAGAGCTCCCGCGCCCAGGCCGCTATGTCCGGAGAACACAGAAGACCGACCCGGTCCGAACTCTCCATGGCCCTTTCAAGAAGGGGAAGGCTTTGAATCAGGTCTCCGGGGCGAGCCCTCTGGATCAGGAGAGTTCCGACGCCTTCGATTGCCGGATAAACGTCCGGAATGGAAGATTCCATCACAGCCCCCTGACGAACGCACCCCGACCCATGGGTATTCTCGACAGCATCCGGATCGCTTCCCCGTCCTTCGCATTATCCGCAAGAACAAGTTTCAGATGCTCCGAAGCCTCGTCAGTGCGGCCATGTTCCAGAAGGAATCGGGCATATTCCCTCCGGAGAAGCGGAGAGTGCGGGTAGGACTCCACGAGCCCCAGAAGAAGCCCCGCCGCCTGTTCGCTATCCTCAAGAGACCTTGCGGTCTGGATCATCAAAGAAGGCAGCTCCTCCTGGGAGGGCTCCATAGCCAACGACTGTCCGTAATAAAAAAGGGCATCCTCAAGGCGGCCAAGAGACTGGCAGCACATTCCAAATCCGGTCAGGGCCTGCCAGCAGGCCGGGTTCAGGTCGAAGGCCCTCTTGAACCAGTGGATGGCCTGGTCATACTGTCCCGTCAAAAGGTATGACAGAGCAATGCCCTGGGATGGACGCTCGTCTTTTTTAGGGTCGAGGATCGGAAACGACCGCTCGTAAGAACAGATGGCCATTTCAAATCGACCGGCCTTTGCATGGATTTCCCCCTCCTTGAGATGGATCTCTGCCCTGTCGGCCTCCGTAATCCAGGGATCTTCCCTCGCATCGGACAGGATCTCCAGAACCCCCGAGTCGTCGTCAGTCGAAAGCGTCTCGATCTGGTCCAGGATGGCACGGACCTTTCTCCGGCAAACCAGAAGGTATTCAACGGTGAACAGGTCCCTCACCCCCTCCTCATCCTGCCCCTTGACCACCAGCGGACCAATGTCGACATCCATGCTCTCGCGGGATTTCACCGTTTTATCCGGGAACATCTGCTGGTAGCGGCCATCGAGCGAAGGCGAGATGACCTCAATACTGAGGCCGGCCCTGTTCATCAGCGAAACAATCGATTTTTTGCTGAAATAGCCGGATGTTCCCGAAATTCCCGGATCGCCAAGATCCGTCTTCCCCGAGGCCATTTCCGACAATACCTGGTGGTATCTGATGTTCGGGATGGCGGCAACCACCACACCTGACTCCGTCAGGCAATGCATGTAATTCATCAGGAGGGCAAAAGGATCCCCGACACGACCAAGAATATCTGTCAGCAAAAGCACGTCGATAGAGTTCGGCGGAATTTCCGGACCGCACTCCATCTCTTTTTGACCGAAGATCCGGTCATAGAAAGAGCGCGCCACTTGACACCGCTCCTCCCTGCTTTCAACGCCCCAGACCGTAATGGCCGGAAATCTCTCCCGGATTCCACGACCAACCGAACCGTTCCCGCAGCCGATCTCGAGAATCGTCCGGGCACCCGCAGGAATCAGGGCCAAAAGATCGGCCCGTTCCTCAATCTCCTTCTTCTTCGCCTGGCTCAGCGAAAACTTCTCCCCGATCACATCCGACCATTTCCCGATAAATCTCTCCAGCGGAAACTCCCGGAGGACATCTTCCCTTGCCGCCTCTCCCATTTTCCGGGCCTCTTCAGGGTTGTCCAGAAACCACCCAAGCCGCTGGTGGAGTCCGTCAAGTGTCTTTTCGAGAAATCCCGAGCGACCTGAAACAACCGGGGACCCCGGATGGTCGAGTGCCACCACGGGGAGCCCCGAAGCCATCGCCTCGAGAAGCGCAAGGTTGTATCCGTCTTCCCAGGGATGGACTGTCGTATGAAGGTAAACCCTGCTTTGGCGATAGGATGCCGCAAGGTCAGAAAGCCCCGCCGACGGACTTGCCCCAGGAATCGCGGGATTAAGCCCAACCGTCAGGGAAGGCAGGGAGCCAATGGCCTGTTCCCCGATTGAACCACCCATCATCAGGTCCCGCTCCTTCAGAAAATTTCCAACACGGAGGATCACCCGATTTTTTCCCTCGTATGGTCCCCATTGGGCGGGATCCACACCCGGCTCGATCACCCTGATACCATCAAGTCCCCAGTCTTTGGCCTTGGAGCTTGAAATCGCAATGATTTCAAGATCAGGAACCATTCCGGTCACTCCCGAAAACCATTCCAGATAATCCTCTTTCGAAACCTTGTTCCCCCCCAGGGCCAGCATGGTCGTAATCCGGTTATGAAGAACCAGGACCTGCGGAACCGGCGACTCTTTTGTCAGAAGAAGATCGGTCGGGTCGTGGGCAATCACCATATCGAACGCTCCCCTTGCCAGCTCTTCTTTTGCAATGACTTCACCTACGATCCTCGATCCCCTGGGGCAGGGCCTGAACTCGGTCATCCAGCGGGAGTACCCGCCTTTTTGACGTTCGACGATGGTGAGCCTGACACCCGGAATTTTTCCCAGAAGGGTCAGATATCCTTCATGCCAGTTAAAGGTCAGAATATGAACCATGTCTTTTCCCTCCGCTAAAGATCCCGGATGCCTCACGGGATATCTCTTCCATGACTGACAAAATCCTTTTGGCCCGATGGCGGTAAGTATGGGCGAAAAGAACCTTTTCCCTCCCTCTTGCGGCCATCGACAAAGAGTCCTGGCCCCTTTCAAGCAATAACCGTGCCTGAGGAACAAGAGTCTCATCGTTATAGACGCAAAGGTCGGCATCCTTTCCGTTGATCGAAAAGAGATCCGAGAGCCCCGGAACATCCGGTGTCAAAAGGGGTTTTCCCATCGCAAGGCTCTCGAATACACGCATATTGAGGTCATCTGATACCGCATCGTTGAACAGAACCCTCGCCCCTCCCAAAAAGGCCGACATCTCCTCAAGAAATACCCTTTTGAACCTCACATCGAACCTCAGGGCCAGACGCTTCAGACGCCTCGAGCGTATCTGGGAAGGATGCGTGATGCTCCCGCAAAACCCGATGTCGAAGGACTCTTCAGAGTGGCACGGCTTGTGGATTTCCGGGTCGGCCGCAAGAGGAAGCCAGATGACAGGACGGCCCAGAGCGGCCGAAAATTCCTCCACATAGGCTTTTTGTGCCAGAAAAATCACATCAAAGCTTCGGGCAAGAGCCAGGTGAGACTCTTTGTGCAGATGGGTGTCAATTAAATAACAGGCTTTGGGGCAGGAAAAAAGTTCCAGAAAAGCGAGAGGATAGTGGACTCCCGTTTCCACAAACAGGCAGAAATCCGGGCGATATCCTGGAGGGATGCCACGGACAAGGTCCATATAGGGATGGGAAAAAAAGGGAATGTCCTGCTGCCGGACTTTCGGCAGAAGATCCATCAGGTCCCACCGTGAAAGACAGAATTCATCCGCAGCCGGTCCACAGGTCAGGACGTCGGAACAGCTCCTGAGGGCTTTTTCAAGATACATGCCGGTGGTATGGGGAAGACTTGTATAAGACAGGAGAACCTTCATCTTGGATCCCTCCGGTAAAATCCCTGGACCCCGGACACCAAAAACAGACAATCCGGAGATCCCCGAAGGGGGTTCGCAAGTTCCGTACCAATCCGGACAGGAAGGCCGTGACGGAAAAAATCAGCTGCCATGAAAAAAAAGAGCGGCAAAAATTGCCGGGAGGAAGAACATGGGACAGGTGTTCCGGAAGAACCGCAGAGCCAGGAGAAAGGGAGATCAGATGCGTTTTGAGAGAGCGGATGCCGGACGGGGTGGAATCGGCAGTTTTTGTGCGTAGGGAGCTTTCATCTGGCGAGAAAGAGCGTTCAACCGGTCAACAAGAGCGCCACGGGAGGAAACAATCCCTGAAACAAGCTCCCTTGTCCGGTCAAGAAGCGCCGCGCGGGCAAACAGTGTCGCGGGATCCGGGTCGGGTCCGGATCCCTGCGAAAGGGCTCTCAAAAGACGGTCAACGATTCCGTCGAACGCGGGGCTCATCCAGGGCTCTCCGGAAACCTCCCCGGTGTCTTCGGGATCCAGAACCCGGACAAGGGCCCACAAGGCATCATCGAGATCATCGGTCGCTTCCATCCGGACGCTACCCCCTGACCGAAAGACGACCTTCCGGAACCTTTGCATGGCTAACCGGGGAAGGACGCATGGAAGAGGCTCTGGAAGGAGATTGCGAGATCGCATCCTTCCATGTTTCGAGAAGAACTTCGAGAATTTCCCTGACCGGCTTGAGCCGCCGTTCCTCGTTCCTGATATTGGAAACAGAGATCTCTTCCATCAGAAAAAGATAAAGAGCGATCAGTCGATCCTGCCAGTCCCCCTGCTCTCCGCCTTCTTCCCTGCTGGCTTCAAGAGCCATCGCAAGCTCTCCGAGAATAGCGGTCGAACGGTTTGTCGCATCGATTTTTCCGGGGATGTCCCGACGGACAATCGCCTCTTCGAGCATGTCGACCGTCTTGATCAGACCCTGATACAACTTCAGGAGGATCTCGCTTTTTGTCATTGTATTGACACTGGCACTCTGGTACGCCTGGATCGACATTTTTTTGACTTCCTCCCGACCGGAATATTGCCCCGTGGCCCATTCCAGCTGTTACAGGGTTCCCTTGGCAATCTGCTGACTGACGTAGTTCTGTTTGGCGTTCAACCCTCCAAGAAGGCTCTGGAGATTTGAGTACTTTTCCTCGAGACTGTCCCTCAGATCGGCAAGGCTTTCGCTTTTATGCTCTATTTCCTTTTCGGTCGATTCTCCCTCGTTCGTGAGGGCAGAAAGCTCTCCCGTCACAGGTCCGGTCACCGGATTGGTCAGCTCATCAAGGTCCGAATGGAGCGTACGGAGGACCCCTTCGGTCCGGTCTTTTCCCGGAGATCCGGCAAGAGCGGCCACAACGCCCCTGTAGTCGCTTCCCAGTGCCCGGTCCAGAGTCGACTGCTTCAGGGTCAGACGTCCGTCCTGGCCAAAATCAAGACCAATATCCGAAAGGGTATGATAGGGGCCATTTCCCGTCATTGGCTTGGTCAGGGTCGTCGCCAGACGGTTGCGGATATCCGTTACCGTAAAGCTTCCCAGAAAGGGGCCACTCTGTCCTGTCGCCTTGTCATATCGGGAATTTTCGGCAATGAAGCCGATCAGGTCATTATAGCTTTTGACAAAGGCCTGGATATTCGACGTGATCTTCTTCCGGTCATGGACGATCGATACCCCCACGGGAGCGGTTCCCGCCGTGGGGGCAACGAGATGAAGAACTGTTCCGGGAACGGCATCCTTGACGTCGTTCGAAGAGGAGACTACCGGAACCCCATCGACCGTCAGATGGGCCATGCTGGCCTTCTGGACCACGTGAAAGGACATCCCGATCCCTTCCGTCCCCGCAACACGAAAATTAAGACCGTTTTTGGAGGAGGACAGGGAAAGGGAATAGGGACGCCCGGGCTGGCCGGTTCTCATGACCATCGCATGAATCCCGATTTTTGCCTTGTTGATCGCGCTGGCAAGATCGTTCAGCGTAAATCCCGACGACTGGTCAATGTGGATCGTCTTGTATCTGCCGCCGATCAGGTGGTCGCCGATCAAAAACGTGATGATGCCATGGGATAGTGCCCCATCCGGAGGAATATTCAGGACCGAGGCCTTGTCGGGATCGGGAAGCCCCGAGGAAACGACAACGCCGGGACGGGCGAGAGATGCCACCGAAATATCGTGATGGCCTATGTGGGCATTATCCGATGGAGTCAGGGTAAATCCGGAATTGGGAGGCGTTTGCGCCTTGAAGGCGTTGAAATTGCCTTCGAGATGGAGAGATTCTGCCGTATTCTTGAAATCCTCAAGTTTTTTTTGAAGAGCTCTCCAGACCGACTGCAATTGAGTCTGCTGGGCCTGCGTCTGCTGAAGCTCAACCAGGGGAACTTCCGCAGCCTTCATGTTCGCCTCGACCAAAGCATCGGTGTCGAGGTTCTGTGACAAAGCCGCCATGTTGGAAATACGCATCCGATGGGAGGGGTGGTCACCTGGAAGTGACCCCATGCTTCCTGAAATCCCGCTCACAGACAACCTCCCCCCAACGGTGTTCTTTGTTGAAGCGCCGAACGAATGGTCCGTCGCCCCCTATGACTTATATCCCGGCCCTATCTGTGCTTCGGCGCTCTGGCTAAGGGAGCAGCTTGATCGCAGCCTGAGGAATCAGATTTGCTTGGGCCAGGACCGCTGCGCCGGATTGGGAAAGAATTTGCCGCTTGGTAAAAGCTGCTGTTTCCGATGCAAAATTCACGTCCCTGATCCCCGCCCGCGATGCTTGCACGTTTGTTGTCGCGTTGTTCAGGTTCTTGATTGTCCATTCCATCCGGTTCTGGATGGCGCCGATCGAACCCTGCACCTGAGTGATCTTTTCAAGGGCCGAATCGAGCCGGTCAATCGCATCCTTCGCATTGCTCCTGTCAAGGATCTTGGTGGAAGCGATGCCGAGGGAACTGGAATCGAGCTTGCCCATCTTGACCGAAAGGCGGTCATCGATCGATGTGTAGATACCGACATGGAACTTGAACTCCGAATGGCTGCCATCGAGAATCTTCATTCCATTGAAGTCGGTAACCCGCGCGATACGGGAAATTTCAGAATTCAAGTGTTGATATTCCTGGTTCAACACCTTCAGATCTTTGTCGGAATAAGTGCCGTTGGCCGCCTGGATCGCCAGCTGACGCATCTTCAGAAGCAGCGTATTGTCGGTCATCAGTGCACCGGACGCCGTCTGGAGCAGATGGGTACCATCATTGGCATTTCTGATCGCGGCATTGTAAGAAAGCACCTGTCCGCCCATTCTCTGGCTGATGGCATATCCGGCAGGATCATCCGCCGGCGAATTCACGCGATATCCGGAAGAGAGCCGGTTGATATGCTTCGCCAGGGCTTCCTGGGTCCGGTTCAGGTTGTACTGCGCATTCATCGATGCAATGTTGTCATTGATGATCATTCCACTCATGATTGCCCTCCTTGGTTGTATTCACGGTCCAATCCTTGGACCGTTCTTTTTTTTCAGCCTGTCAAACGACCTCTTCCCCTTTCCCGGTCCCTGACGATGGTGTTTGTCACGGAGCACTTCCACCTCACCTGTTTCGTGGGTGACGCCCCCTCCAGACTCTCTTCGGAGAATAGGGGAAATACTTTAGGACTCTCCCGATGTCCCGGCGCTTGAGGACTGCTCGGCCGAAAAAAGCGGATAACGAAGCCATCCGTCATCTTCAAAAAGAACAAACTGCTTCCCGGTCCGGTCCCCCGGACGAACCACCAGGGGGCCCTGCAGGTTGGCGGTCATCTGATCCATATGATCACCGGGTATCGTCACCACCACCATAAGGCTCAGGTCCGCCACCTGGAATCCCGGATCGGGCAAGGCGGCCAAAACCCTGGCCGCATAATCCGGAACAAGCTCCAGGGGATCCATGACAACAAACGCCAGGGATGGATCATCCACGCACTGGAGCCAATAGAAAAGACTGTTCTCCCCTGTCTCCAGGAGCAGATAGCGGGTCAGCCCGGGGAATCCCAGGATCCCCTCCGGAAAGGTCAGTATGCGTTCAGGATCCAGAGGAATGGTCCCGAAACGGGTTGTCTCGATTGTCATTTGCCTCCCTCCCCCGGGCTTTTTGGGGGATTATCTCCCGACACTTTCTGTTTTTTGGCATACCGGCTGTTCAGAAACTTCATCTGGTCGGGAGTTGTTGTCGCTGCCTTGCGATTTTCTTCCATGATCCTTTCAAAGACCTCGTCCCTGTGGACGGACATATCGGCGGGAGCTTCCACTCCAAGCCTTACGCTTGCGCCCTTGACCTCGATCACGACGATGCGGATGCCATCGCCGATCGTAATTCCCTCACCGACCTTGCGCGTCAGGATTAAAATTTTCCACCTCCACCCGTTGATCTGTCAGGAGAACAGGGCATTTTGGGTATTTTGAATGATGTTTCTGGAGGCTTTTGTGGAAACCGCCAGAAGGTTCTGGTTCAGGGAGAGTTCAGAAACCGCCTTTGCGATATCCACATCCTCGTTTTCGCTTTTCAGCGTCTTCAGGCTGATCCGGTATCGTTCAAGCCGGTGAAGGGTTCTTCTCAGGGATCTTTCCCGGGTTCCGAGAACAGCGGCCTTCTCTGTTATCTGATGGCTGGCCGCTTCCAGGGAATCGATCGAGGAGCGGATCCCCTGGGTATCATTTGCATTGAGCGCATTGATAAACCGCCGCATGACCGGCAGAAGGCTCGATCCACCGGGATCCGAGACGCTGTCTCCCAGCATCTTCGATCCCACCTCCGACACCCGCATGAGTCCCGCTTCCCGGACGCTCGAGGTAAATCCCTGCTGGACGTAAGACCGGGAATCGTTCCCCTGGTAGGCGACAGAGGCCGGATGGTTCCTGGGATCCGGGAACACAAACGGCTCGACGGTGACATTCGTCCCCGAAAACAGGTACTGCTCCCCGGACTTTGTATTGGCAAGGGAAACGATCTGCTCAAGGACCCGAAGCATCTCCTGGGCCTCCACCCGCCGATTTTCGGGAACCATCGTATCGTTCGACATCCTCACTGCCATAGCCTTGGCGTGGATCACAAGAGCACCGACCTGATCCATGATGCTTTCCATCAGCTGAAGCCTGACAACTCCCTCACGGGCATTTTCCACAACCTGTCTCGCCACAGCAAGGGTCCGGTTGACACGAAGAGATTCTCCCATCCGCTCGGGAGCATCCCCCGGTTTTTCAAAGCGCTTTCCCGATGAGATCTGCCGGTCGACATCATAGAGATTTTCGATCGAACGATCATGGGCGTCGACCACTTCCCGTCCGGTCATAAGCCCTGTTACCCGGATCATTTTCTGTCTTCCCCCGACTCTTTCATCATGGACTCCTAGGACTGGTTTGGCAGATGGACAAGGGTATCAAGGAGGCGGTTGGTCATCTGCACCAGACTTGCAGAGGCCTGATAGGCTTTTTCGTACTGGATGATCCTCGCCGATTCATCGGCGATGGAGACACCCGATACGGACATCCTTTGATTTTTCAGTCCTTTTTCAATGACCATCTGGGCCTTGTAGTTGTCTCTCGCCTCCCGTGACCAGGAACCGATCTGGGCGACTGTCTGGGAATAAAAGTCATGAAGGGTGGCGGTCCTGTCCGTCCCGGCAAAATGGACACGGTCGGACAAAAGCCCGAAAAGGTCGTGGGCGTTCCTGTTGTCTCCCGCATTTTTCCCCTGGGAAACCGGGTGCCTGGCTGCAGCAAGATCGGCCGGATCCTTGACTGCGACCTCCATGGAAAGTGCCGCGCCGGTGATGTCATTTCCGCCGGAAACATGAAAGGTTCCGCCGGGAGCTTTTCCGGAGGTCGTAATCCGGAGGGAATAGCCGTCGACCTTGAGCGTTCCGGCACCGCCGGCAATCTGGCTTGTTGCGACAACAGCACCGGTTCGTCCGTCGGTTACCGTCACTTTTCCTCCGGAAACCGAAACAGTCAGGGGATGATCCGCCCGATTGGGCTCGATGGCATTGGCGACGACGGTGACACCGCTCGACTGGCCATCCCGGGTCACCATGACGGTCGGGTGAAAGAAGTTGACCCCCGTCGCCCCTGACAGGCCATAACCGGATGCATGAACCGCATTCACGTGATTGATGACGGAGTGGGCAAGAACATCAAGATGCTGCTCGAGGTTCTTGATCTTCACATCACGCACGTTCAGATAGCCTCCGATCGTCCCGCCCTTGATCCGGTCCGTGATGTCGATCGGTCCCGAACCCGAATGTCCGGGAGGGTCGATCAGGATGCGGACCGTATCCGTTACCGGGTCGATCCGGGAGGAAAGCGTTCCGTTTTCCACGTCCGACACCGAGATCTGTCCCCCGAGGTGAAGCGTCATGGCGCCTTTTCGATCCTGGAAAAAATGCGCGTCCAACGCCTTCGAGACCCTTGACGCCAGAACAGATCTCTGGTCAATCAGGGTATTGGGGCTTTCCCCTCCCGAACGAGCCTTGATGATCTGGCGGTTGAGCGCCGCAATTTTTCCGAGATCGACATTGACCCTGGCGACATCTTCCTGAACCATCTGTCCCAGGCGGTCTCTCGACTGGGAATAGAGCCCGGCCATTTCATGGAAATCCGTGGACATTGTTTTCCCGTTCGAAATCAGGGAAGCCCTCGCGGCTCTGTCCAGCGGATGGTTCGCCACTGTTTCCCATGCGCTCATGTAGGAGGACAGGTGCCTGGCAAGACCCTGGGACTGGGCATTTGCGAAGAATGAGTCGATTTCTCCAAGAGAGATCCGGCTCGCCTCATAAAACCCGAGCTTGGTCTTCTGCCGGACCATCTGGTTGTCCAGAAACTGGTTCACCACCCGACGGACAGACTCTCCGCGAACTCCGTTCCCGACCATCCCCGGAGAGCCGTCCCCCGGAACATTCTGGTCGAATACCACCTCTTCCTGGGTATAGCCGGGAGTATGGACATTGGCAATATTGTTTCCGGCCGTCGAAAGTCCGGCCTGGTTGGCCTCGATTCCCGATGTTCCTATGTTAAGGGTTCCCAGTATCCCGGACATGTCAGGTCCTCGTCGAAACAAGGGTGGGGGCGGGGGATGAGACACCCCCCAGTCCACCCGAGGGGTTATAGGTATGGAACTGTCCGGGATCGGAGGTCAATGTCCGAACCAGGGAGGAAACAAGCTGCCCCGATTCCTGGGCCAGGATCATATTGACGGTTGCAAGCTCGGACAGCAGGGAGATTTCATGGCGAAAGGACTGAAGGGAGGAGAGCTCTTCCCCTGTCAGGAGTTCCGGACGCAGAAGATGGGGAGGAGAGGCCGTCTCCCACTCCGAAAGCATCTCCGACAAGCGGTCCGACTGGGACACCTTGCTTTCGACAACGGCGGAAAGACCGGAAAGATCGGAGGAGAGAAGCGCTTCCTGTTCGCGGACAAGACAGTCGGCAACCACCCGGACCTGCCGGATGAGAAAGGAAAGACGTTCGGATAGGGGAATCTGACTGTCCATTTTTTCTCACCTTCCTGGCCTTTTGCGGACTCCGGTCAAAAATCCGGAGGAATTCCCCAACGTCAGCGCTTCCCGCGATTTTTGGCCTCGTTGAGAGCCTGTTCCACCATTTTACGCAATATATCCCGGGCGGGAACATTGTATTCTCCGCGATGGATCCGGGTCTTGAGCTCGATGATCTTCTCCATCCGGACAGAAGGCTCGCGGTCTATCTGTTCGCGAAGCCTTGCAATCTGACGCGCCGGACCGGAAATCACGACCATGTCCGTTTCTCCGGACGCCGACATTCCCGGCTTCGAACCTGCAGCTTCCCGCGCCGGATCAACTCCTTCGGATGCCGCCTTCTTCCTTAAGGGCACAGCTTCCTGTCCCCCCGGAGCAGGCCCCTTGTTGCCGACCGAACCCCAATCCTCACTCATCTCGCAATCCTCCCTTTTATAAACCACCTCATACGACTATTCGGTCAGGTTTAACAAAAACTTTAGAGGAGGCGGACAAAGAGGTCAACCACAAGTCCAGCTCTTTCCTGGATACGCTATGGAAGAAGCTTCAGCGCCGCCTGGGGAATCTGGTTTGCCTGGGAAAGAACCGCCGTTCCGGACTGCTGAAGGATCCTGTCACGGACAAATCGGGCGGTTTCCTTCGCAAAATTCACATCCTTGATCTGACTCTTCGAAGCCGCAACATTCACAAGCTCCGTATTCAGGTTCCTGATCGTCCAGGTCATCCGGTCCTGAAAAGCGCCAAGCGTTCCCTGAATGGTGTTCAGCTCCGAGAGCGCCCCATCGATGGCCGAGATGGCGGACATTGCCATGGAATAGCTCATGAGGGAGGTCGCTCCAAGGGACATGATCAGGGTGCTGTTCTGATAAATCCCCATTGCATCCGTGCTGATGGACGGGATCTTGACCAGGAGCCTGTTCGTATCATCGGTTCCGGCATCGATCTGAAAGATCAGGCCATTGCTCATCGAGCCGTCAAGAACCTTTCGGCCGTTGAAGTTGGTCACCATGGCCACCCGGTTGATTTCACTCATCAGATGCTGATATTCGTTCTGGATCACCGACAGGTTGTCCGGGCTATAGGTGCCGTTTGCCGCCTGGATCGCCAGTGAGCGCATCTTGATCAGGATTTCGTTGTCGGTCAGCAGGGCTCCTCCGACGGTCTGGATCAGGCCGGTTCCATCGTTGGCGTTTCTGACCGCCTGCTGGATCGATTTGATGTAGCTTGTCATGACCTGCCCGATCGCATAGCCGGCAGGATCATCCGCCGGGGTATTGACCCTGTATCCGCTGGACAGGCGGTTGATGGAACTGTTGAGACGGTCCTGTGTCTGATTCAGATTGAACTGCGCCCCAAGACTTGCCGTATTGGTATTGATAACCATGCCGCTCATGCGTCAACCTCCCTGTTCGTGAGTTCTAAGCCACTATGTTGAATGAATCCCCGATTTTTCCCGCATCCACCGGCACAGGGGATTCATCCTGTCCCGACATTTCGTCGATCGCCTTTCCCGTTCCGGCCAATCCGGACATATTCGAAATGATCTCCCTGGCAACCCCGAGACCTCCCGACCTGGCAATATCCCTGGAAAGCTCCCGCTGATACATCTCTTCGGCAATCCCCATCCCGGGAGCCCTGTCCGGGAACCCTTCCCGGGGGACGGTCTTCCACATCTCCTTCACCATCATTCCGATCACGATAGACTCAAAACGTGTCGCCGCCTGACGAAGAGCCTTTTCACGGGCCGGATCCATCTTCTCCCGGACTGGTCCGGACTTTTTCTCCCCTATGCTTCCCAGGGGGTTCATCCAATCACCCGAATCGTTGCATCCATGGCTCCGGCCTCCTTTAACGCAAGCAGAATCGCGATCATGTCCCTCGTCCCGGTACCAAGCTGGTTCAATGCCCGGACAAGGCTCCTGAGCGTCACGGAGCTTCTCACCCGGGAGAACCCGGTTGATCCGGACGATTTTCCTCCAACCTTCACCGACAGGCTTTTCTGGGAGACCGCACAGGGAAAAACCCGGACCCCCCGTCCTATCACGATCGTTCCCGTTTCCTGGTTGATCACGATCAGAGGCCTCGTATCCGGAGTGACTTCGATCGAGAGAATCCTGGCCATGAACGCCACGACATTTCCCTCTTCCCCATCCGGAACCCTGACATCGACCGTGCCAGCATCCTCCGCCGTGGCAACGGCCCCCGCAAAGTCGGAGTTGATTCCCCTGACCACCCTGCTTGCCGTCAGGAAACTGGGTTTGTCGAGATTGATCCAGAGGTGCTTTCGCCCGTTATAGACAACCGGCACATTGCGGACCACAAGACCTCCATTTGAAAGACGCCCTGCCGTCGACTGGAAGCTGGGCCCTTTTTTCGCGCCGCCGGCGGGAGCCGCTGCTGCCGATGCCGTTTTTTTCACCTTGTCGGGAGCAGTCTCGATCACCCCCTGGGCGGTCGCATAGATCTTTCCGTCCGGGCCCTTCAGTGCCGCCATCAGCAATGTCCCGCCCCGCAGGTCCGTGGCATCGCCGATCGAAGAGACCCGGACGGTAAAACGACCGCCAAGACGGGTAAACGGAGGAAGTTTTGCCGTCAGAAGAACCGCTGCGACATTGTGTCCGTGAATGCCGGACTGAAGCTCCTTCATGTTGACCCCAAGTCTCGAAAGAGCTGAGACCAGGGACTGGCGGGTAAACGGAGAAAGCTTCGTGTCTCCCGTTCCGGGAAGTCCCACGACAAGTCCGTACCCGACGAGCGGATTGTCTGTCACCCCTTCAACATGGGCAATATCCTCGATCCTCAGGCCATGAGCCACCTCCGGGGAGAGAAGTGGAAAGAAAGCGGCTCCGATCCCCAGAAACCCGATGAACCAGGAGAGAAACTTGCGGGTATCCTTCATTTCGCTCCACCTCCGGCACCTGCTTCAGGAGCGGTGGTTTTCTTGACAGCCTTGGTCGGAGAAGCCGGGGCCGCTCCGGGAAGAGGCCTCTTGGCCGCCTGGGGCTTCTCGAACGAACTTTCCTTGATCGGCGACGGGGTATCGAGACGGTATTTCAAATCGGAGATCTGGCCCATCGAAACCGTATTTCCCGGTCCCAGATCCGTCTCGTTGACCCAGCCGGTAATGACATACCGGAGAACCTGACTTTTTTCCCTGATCGTCTGTCTCACCATGATGAAAAGCCTTCCTCCCGGAAGTGTCCTGACAACAAATCCCGACAAAGTCGTGACCTTGTTCTGGTCCAGTCCCGGAAGACGGTTCTTCGGCGGGATACTGACCAGAAGCAAATCTCCTGCCAGGAGAGCGTGGTGATCGCTGGCCAGATCCATAAAACCATCTTCATTCGGGATCTGGCCATCAAAAAACTCCCGTTCGACAACGGGCGACATCGGATGCGGGGCAGCATCGACCAGAACCGGTCGGGTCGTCTTTGTCACCGGAGTGCAGCCTTCCCCCAGGAGGAAGGAGACCCCCAGGAGGAAAAAAATTCCCCCCCTCAAAAGAGAAGAAGAAATCTTAAACGCTGACGGCACAGATAAAATCGCCTGTGCCGACGAATGAGCGGCCTTCATCGTCCCGCGGCCCCTTCGCTTCCCGCATCGGACCCTCCGGCCGGGGACTTCTCGGACAGGTCTGCCATCTCCACCACAATCCGGTCCGCTCCGGAGACCTTCCCCCTGAGACGGGCTCCCGAGCGGGAGTTGACCACTGTGACCAGATCACCCAATCCCCCATCGTTCTGGGCGATCCCCGGAAGAGAGATTTCAAATCCCGGTCCTTTCGCCTGGATACGGACCTCATCTCCCGAGCGCACAAGCGTTTCTTCGATCTCGCCGCCTCCGGGAGAAAGGGCTTCCCTTGCCACCGACCTTTTGGGAATCATGGCGTCAAAATAAAGAACTTCGGAAACAATTGCCCCGTTCTGGATCTCTACCGCCATATGGATGACACCGCTCGAGGAATCCATCGACTCGACCGTGACACGGCCTCCGGTCGGCGGATCGCCATAGTCCTGGAAGTTTCTGGGAGGATTTCGAAGAACCATCCGCCGCCCGAATGGAAGATGCAAGGCATCCCTGGCCATTTGGGCCAATACATCCTGATTGATCGAAAACAGTCCCGGAGAGGACTGGGTGATCAGGGAGTCCTGCCCATAAGCCAGTCCGGAAAAAAAGAATGTCAGGAACCCCGCATAAAAGAATCCTGAAAAACCGTTCCTGTATCTCATCGAACCGATCCTCCCGGTCACAGCGATGCCGTATACCCAAGCATCTGGTTCACCGTACGGATGCCGGTGGCATCCATCTGGTAGGCTCTTTGCCCGATCACCATATTCACAAGCTCCTCCGCCACATTGACGTTCGAAGCTTCGAGAAAGCCCGGCAAAAGATGGCCCGCGCCGTTGACCCCGGGATTCGAAAGCTGGGGGGACCCCGACGCCTGCGTTTCCATGTAAAGATTGTTTCCCCTCGACTCAAGACCGGCGGGATTAATAAACTGCGCGAGAACCAGCTGACCGATCCTCGTCGGCTTGACCTGACCGGGAAGATTGACGGAAATTTCACCATCGCCGGAGATCGTCACCGTCTTGGCATTTGGCGGAACGCTGACCGGAGGGTCCACAAGCTGTCCATCGGAATTGACGAGACGACCCTTCCCATCGATATTCAGGGTTCCGTCCCGCGTATAGGCAACTCTTCCGTCGGGAAGCCGCACCTGCAAAAAGCCGTTTCCCTGGATCGCCACATCAAGAGGAGATCCGGTCTGACGAAACGACCCCTGGAGAAAGATCTTCTGGACCGAACCGGCACGGACGCCCAGACCCACCTGGAGACCTGTCGGGCTCTGATTGCCGAGGAGACTCTGTGACTCGCCCGGAGGAACCATCGTCTGGTACATCAGATCCTGGAAATTGGCCCGCTGGCGCTTGTATGCGGTGGTGTTGACGTTGGCCATGTTGTTGGTGATCACATCCAGGTTGGTTTGCTGTGCTTCCATACCGGATGCTGCGTTCCAAAGGGCGCTGAACATGGAAAAGACTCCTTCCGGGATAGCTGACTTTCAAAGAATGAAAGTCGCGGTGGCCATCAGTTGAGACTCGCTCATGCAATGATGGAAATATCGTTTACGGTCCGGTTCGTCAGCTCATTCATGGCTTTCATCACCTGGACATGGGTCTGGAATGCCCGCATCGCCTGGATCATCCGGACCATTTCGGCTGTTCCGTTCACATTCGAGCTCTCATATCCGCCATCCATGACCCGGGGCTTGGCGACCGGATCGATCTTCCCGGACTCAAACAGCCCCTCACCGATTTTCGAGAGCGACTGGACCCCGTCTTTCGGCATATAGACCCCGAGCTTCGCCACAAGCTGATTGCCCTTGTAGAGGGATCCATCCGCCCGAACCCGGATCGTCATGTCCTTGCCCCCGACGGGAATCATGACCGGTTGGCCGTTCTGGTCGAGAACCTTGTAGCCCTCATGCGTGACGAGAGCACCGGTCTGGTCCATCGTGAAGCGTCCATTTCTGGTCAGAAAAAGCCCTTTCGGGGTTGAAACCCGAAAAAATCCGTCCCCATTAATCGCCATGTCGAGAGGATTGCCGGTCTGGCGGATTATTCCCTGGCTATAACGAACATGGATCTGGTCGACCCCGGAATGCGGAACATCCTGTCCGGCCATTCCCCAAGGATCGGGAAACTCTCCCCAGGGAGTGATGTTTCCGGGCTGGGTCTCCGGTTTTTTGACCAGAAGCTCTTTGTGCGGCATATATGTCTTGAATGTGACCCGGTCTTTCTTGAACCCCGGGGTGTCCAGATTTGCCAGGTTGTTGGTGAGAACCTCCATCAACTGTTCCTGTCCCTGCGCCCCGGACACAAGTGCAAATTCTCCCTGCCTCATTCTGACCTCCTCAAGAGTCTAAAATCATTCCAGTCGAATACACGCAATAGATGTGCCAGAAAGAATTTCAGGGGCAGGTCCCGGGACACATGGGGAAAAGAGCCGACAGCCAAGGAAATCCGAATACCTTTTCCTCAGCGGAGGGAGGTGCGGAAAAATTTGCCTACCGCTCCGGGGGATCCCTTTGTCACCTTTTTGACAAGAAGTGCGGCAAGCTTTCGGCTCATTGGCAAAAAGGAAGCGTCAGCCCGGGAAAAGAAGATTTCAGAGGGGGAGGGCTTAAAAGGGAGATGTCAGAGGATTGACGAGGGAGACCACAAAAAGTCCCCCAGGGCAGAATGGCGAATCGAACGGTTTCGGACACCTTCCCTGAAAACGGGAAAGTCTCCCCACACGACAAGGGATTCCCGGGCTCTGGTCACTGCGGTATATAAAAGCTCCCGGGTCAGGAAAGGATGAAAGCCGGCGGGAAGAAGAAGGTGGACCCGGGAAAACTCCGATCCCTGGCTTTTATGGACCGTTAGGGCCAATGCGCTTTCCGAAGGCGGGAGGAGCTCAAGCGGAACGCCTTGATCCACCTCTCCCCCCCTGGCAAAGTAAACCCTTCCAGGATCTCCCCAATGCGAAAAGGGGACAATCCCCACATCTCCGTTCGAAAGATCAAGCTCGGTACTGTTTTTCAGGACAACGACCGGATGTCCCCGGCGCAAGCGCTCGGGAAATCGATGGGAAAATGTTCCCGGAAAGAGGATTCTTTCAAGATTTTTCGAGACCTCAACCACCCCGCGCGGGCCATTTCTGAGAGGAGAGAGAACTCCGACGCCGGCAAGGGCCAAAAACGCCCCGGACAGGTCTGTTGCGTTCAAATACGGGGAAAAGTCCTGGCTCACTTCCCGGTAGAAGTCGGAAAGGTTCTCGCCCTGTCGGAACGAGACTCCCGGGAGGAAAGCCGGATCAAGGGAGGACTTGCCTCCCTCCCTGATCCACCGTGCGAGACGTCCGACACCGGATTCGCCGTCAAACCTGTGGCTTTTTTTCAGGATCGCAATCGATCCGGAGATTCCGGTGCCGGATCTTCCCGGAGATTCATCAAGCCCCTTGAGTATTTCTCCAAAAACCGCTCCGGGAGCAACGGAGGAGAGCTGATCGGGATCCCCTGACAGGATCAGGATCGCCTCCTTCGGAAAAACCTGAAGGAGCCTGTCGAAGAGAGAGAGATCCACCATCGACATCTCGTCTACCACAAGGAGATCAAGGGGAAGCGGGAGCGGATTCTGATCCTCATCCTTTTTTACCCTGGAAATCAGCCGGTGCAGTGTCATCGGTGGAGGGATCCTTGCGAGATAGGCTCTTTTTTCCGGATCGGGAAGATCCTCGACCAGACGGGCAATCGACTCTCCAAGGCGGGCAGAAGCCTTGCCTGTCGGTGCGGCAAGGACAATCCTCTCAGGCTTGATGGAGAGCAGGGAAGGACAGGTGGAGAGGATCCGGGAAAGGGCTGTGGTCTTTCCCGTACCCGGTCCTCCAGACAGGATCAGAAGTTTGTGGCCAAGAACAATCTCTGCAGAACGGCGAAGGATGTTTTCCGGAGAGGGATCCCCGAAAACCTCCCCCAGGATCGCCACATGTCCGACATCGCCATCGGGGAAACCCACAAAAGCAGAGCGGTCAACCAGGGCTCCGGCAATCCGCTCCTCCACTTCACGGTATCGCTGAAGCCAGCAACGCTTGCCATCACGGTCGAAGACGATTGGAAAGGGTTCCCTTCCCGCATCAAGGCGGGAACAGACCGAAACAAAAAGGGAAGGCTCCGGATAGGACTCCGGCGCCTCTCGCGCTCCGGGCGGAACAGGTTGCCCCGCCAGTTCATCAAGGTGGCAGACCACGTTGCCTTTTCGACTTTCCAGAAGAAGTGTTCCCGCCAGAAGGGAAAAGAGGGTGTTGTCTTCGTGGGAGCCTTTGCCATAAAGACGGACGAGCAGGTCTGAAAACGCATTTTCCAGAATTCCGAAACCGGCGAAATCCCGGTCTGGGTCGAAGTACCCGCTATCGTTCTGCAAGAGAAGGAAGACCTTCCCAGGCAGGAGAGGAATCTCTCGCGACATGATTTTCGAGTGTGCCGACACCTTCGACCGTGATGGAAACAACGTCTCCCACAGAAAGGGGACCCACTCCGGAAGGAGTTCCGGTCAGGATGACATCGCCCGGATAGAGGGTCATTACATGGCTGATGAAGGACAGGATTTCGGCGGGAGAGAAAATCATCCCTGAAGCCCGGCCATCCTGGCGGACCGAACCGTTGACCCTGGTCAGGATCCGTCGGTTGTCGGGACGGCCTCCGACCAGGATCCATGGACCAAGGGGACAGAAGGTATCGAAGCTCTTGGCCCGGGCATACTGGACATCGCGCCTCTGAAGGTCTCTTGCCGTAACATCGTTGGCGACGGTTATGCCCAGGAGAGAATCCAGAGCACGCTCGACGGAGAGCCCACGGGATTTCTTGCCAATGACGAGCGCGATCTCTCCTTCGAAATCCACTCTCGTCGACATCGAAGGGTGGAGGATCGCGTCTCCGTTCGCAAGAAGAGCCGACGTCGCCTTCATGAAAATCAGCGGCTCGGACGGAATCGGCTTCCCCATCTCGAGGGCATGGTTCCTGTCATTGAGACCAACCGCCACGATTTTCGTGGGAACCGCAGGAGGAAGAAGCTTTACATCACCCTTGATCCGGACTTCCCCCGAAGGCAGCCTGAAAAGATCTCCCCAGGAAAGGGCTTCCGCATACTGCACTTTCCCGTCAACGAGGACCCTTGCCAGAAGGGATCCCTCCGGAAGGTCGGGAAATGCCTGGTCTGCCGTCATCTGCCGATCCCCAGGACGTCTTCCATCCTGTAGGCGCCGGGCTTCTTCGTTGCAAGCCATCTGGCCGCTTCCACGGCACCTCTGGCAAAAGTCTCCCTTGAGCTTGCCCGGTGCGTCAGCTCAAGGCGCTCGCCCATGCCAAGGAAATGGACGGTATGATCTCCCACCACATCGCCCCCCCTTACAGCCACGATTCCAATGGTTCCGGGAACACGCTCACCCACGATCCCCTCCCTCGAACACACGCTCCTGTCCGCAAGATTTTCACCTCTTCCCGAGGCGACCGCCTCTCCCAAAAACAGGGCCGTCCCGCTGGGCGCATCTTTTTTCTTCTGGTGATGGACCTCGACAATCTCCGCATCGAACCCCGGAAGGGCCTTCGCAGCCTGGCGGACAAGGTGGGCCAACAGGTGCACACCCAGGCTCATGTTCGGTGCGACAAGAAGGGGAATTCTGGATGCATGGGACATAAGCTCTTCCTTTTCAGCGGGAGAGAACCCGGTCGTCCCGACCACGAGAGGAACACCGGCCTCGGAAAAAGTCCGGGACGTGGAAAGAGCCCCTTCAACATTCGTGAAGTCGATTCCCACAATGGACATGCCGTTTTGAAGCCCCTTTCTGAGGTCATCGACGGTCAACTCACCACGGCAGGTCACGTCCGGATGAAACGGCGCGGGCCCTCCGGAAAGAGGATCCCCCTTCTCAACGATCGCCCCAACAAGGCAGATCCCGTCTTCCCGTGAAAGAACCTGAAGAATCTCCCTCCCCATCCTGCCGGACGCTCCCACCATGACCACACCTGTCATGGATGGACTCCGGCTCATCTCGACTCCTTCCTGAGAAGCCCCATGGAGTCAAGAACCTTTGACAATGCAAGGCGATTTTCCGAAGACATCGCCACAAGCGGAAGTCTCATCTCGTCAGAAGAAAGACCGGCAAGCCCCATGGCGGTCTTGATCGGGATCGGGTTGGTCTCAAGCCCCAGCGCCATGTGGAGGGGAACAAGCTCTTCGTGAACAACCCTGGCTTTCTCCCATTCTCCTGCGAGACTGAGTTCGACCAGGTCGGCCATCTTGCGGGGAACAAGGTTTGCCGAGACAGAAATGACCCCGGCCCCCCCCAGGGCCATCACGGGATACGTGAGAAGATCATCTCCCGAATAGATACCCATTTTCGAGCCAACCCGGTGGAAAAGCTCGATAATCTGCGACATCTGGCCACAGGCTTCCTTCACTCCGACAAAGGCGGAAATCGATGAGAGCCGTTCGATCGTCTGTGGCGTAATGTTGACCCCTGTCCGGACAGGCACATTGTAGATGACCATCGGGATATCCACCGCCACGGCAACTGCCTCATAGTGGCGAAACAGACCTTCCTGGGTCGGACGGTTGTAATAGGGCGTAATGACAAGGGCGCCGTCGACTCCGATCGCCATGGCAGACTTCGTCAGACGGATCGCCTCGTGCGTACTGTTGGAGCCGGTTCCCGCCAACACCCTGATTCTCCTTGCCGCCTGCTCGACGCAGATCGCAATGACCCGTTCGTGTTCGGAATGGTCAAGTGTTGCAGATTCTCCCGTTGTACCGGTGGGAACAAGCGCCGCCGTCCCCTCTGCAACATGGAAGTCCACCAGTTTTCTGAGCGCCGGCTCATCAATTTTACCCGACTTGAACGGGGTCACCAACGCTACCATCGATCCGCTAAACAACGCCTACCCCCTTATTTTCCCGATGGGCCAACCGGCAATCCGGGATCGGCCACATGATATTGCTCCATTACCGCTCGCGCGTGGCTCACAAGATCCGACAAGGATTCAGGACGGATGCTTCCAGGATAGGAAAGCAGCTCCTTGAACTCCGAACTGACCGAAATCACCTCGGTAGCCGGGATTTTCCCCTTGCGTCCGGCATCATAGAACGCGTCAAGCGTTTTCACCACCGACCTTGCCTGATCAGGCTTGTAAAGAATCGGCATCCGGGAAACCAGCGCATGATCCGTAACCCAGTTTCTCATGTAAATGTAAGTGAGGAAATCCCCCCCTGTAAAGGTGATCAGAAAAAAGACCACGGGAATGGCCGAGACGATGAGAAGCGTCAGGAAACAGCCTCTCCCTTCCTTCCGGTGCGGCGCCATCGGAGGATCATCATCGTCGTCGTCATCGTCATCGTGCCAGATGACTTCAGACTCTTCATGAGCCTGGGCACCGGCCTCATCCCCCTGTCCGGAACGGGTTTCATGATGACCGGGGTGGGGAGTCTCCTCCTTTTCGCTCAACGCACGGACTCCGACCGGATCAGATCCTCATAGCTCTCCCGTGGACGGATCACTTCAAAGTGGTTTCCGCTGACCAGAATCTCTGGCGGTCTTGGCCGTGCATTATAGTTTGATGCCATGGCAAAACCATAGGCTCCGGCACTCATGACAGAGACCAGGTCGCCCGCCGCAATCGGCGGCAGATCCCTGTCCTGGACCAGGAAGTCTCCGGTCTCGCAGACAGGGCCCACAAGGTCGGCCTTAACAGGGGCACCTTCCCGGACACGGATGGGCCAGAGATCATGATAGGCCCCGTACAGGGAAGGCCGGATCAGGTCGTTCATGCCAGCATCTCCGATATAGAAGGTCTTGACCTCGGTCTTCTTGACATAGAGAACCTGCGTCACCAGAATCCCGGCGTTTCCGACGATCGATCTTCCGGGCTCCAGAATGATCCCCTGGGAGGGATCCTTGACCCTTGAAAGGATCTCCCGGCTGATATCCCCGGGTGTCGGAACCGTTTCATCATCATATCGGATGCCGAGTCCGCCACCAACGTCCAGCCAGGAGATCCGGATCCCGTTTTCCTTGAGGACCTCTGAAAAAGCGATCATCCGGGTGAAGGAATCCCGGAACGGGGCAATCTGGGTCAGTTGGGAACCGATATGCTGATGGATTCCTGTCAGACGGATTCCCGGAAGTTTCGATGCCCTGACATATTCTGCAAGAGCCTCTTTCACCGGAACGCCGAATTTGCTTTTCTTAAGCCCGGTAGAAATATAGGGATGGGTCTGGGGATCGACATCCGGATTGACCCTCAAGGCAACATTTGCCAACACTCCCATCCGGGAAGCCACCTTCGACAGCGTGTCGAGCTCCATGGAGGATTCGACATTAAACATCAGGATCCCCGCCGCAAGAGCCTCCTCCATTTCCCGCTCGGTTTTTCCAACACCGGCAAACACGATTTTTTCCGGAGGGATACCGGCCTTCATGGCCCGGAAAAGCTCACCCCCCGAAACAACATCCGCTCCTGACCCCTTTTTCCCGAGAAGGGAGAGGATCGAAAGGTTTCCATTGGCCTTCATCGCATAGGCAATGACCGTCTTATGAGAGGCAAAAGCTTCCTGGTAGGAAGCATAACTTTCCAAAATGGCCTGTTCGCTGTAGATATAAGCAGGAGAGCCCACTTCCCTGATGATTTTCCCGACAGGAACCGATTCGACATAGAGTTCGCCGTTTTCATAATGAAACTGCTTCACGAAAAACCTCCCCAAATATCCGGTTGATATTGTTGTTTCTTCATTGGAACCAGGAAAGCATATCTCCCTGCCACTTGCCCGGGAAACGTCCTGGTCAGCCGTGATCGCCTTGCGCCGGTTGACTTTGTCCACCCGACGGACCGGACTCATTGTCGATGGCCCGAGGTTTCTCGGGGGGAGTCGAGCCGGGCGGTGTCGGCACCCCGGCCACTCCGCACCCGGATAAAAAAACAGCCATAACCAGAGCGACAAAAGACCGCGCAAAAAATCCTGTACCGGAAATCATTTCATTCCTGCCAGAAAGGAACGGATTGCGCCAATGCGTTCAAGGACCCTCTCCCTGGCCGGTCCACCGGGATGATTCCTTCTGGAAACAGCCATTTCCGGTGTCAGACATTTGGCATATTCCTTCGGGAATCCGTCATAAAATCGGGCCAGTTCTTCATCCGGAATTTCGGACAGGGACAGACCAAGACTGTCCGAATAGGCAACGATCCTGCCAACGATCGCATGGGCCTCCCTGAAGGGAACACCCATGCGGACAAGATCTTCGGCCATATCCGTTGCCAGGAGTCCTCCCGAGGACAGCCTGGATCGGAGCTTTTCCCCCTTCAGCCGGGCCCCTCCGCAAAGGGATGTCATCATCGATACGGCACGTTTTCCTATCGATACCCCGTCAAAAAGCTGCTCCTTGTCTTCCTGCAGGTCACGGTTGTATCCCCCCGGAAGCCCTTTCAAAAGCGTCATGAGGGAGACATAGTCCCCAAGAACGCGTCCCGCACGCCCACGGGTCAGTTCCAGGATATCCGGGTTTTTTTTCTGGGGCATCATGCTCGACCCCGTCATATAGCGGTCCGGAATCTCAAGCACAGAAAACTCAACCGTCGACCAGAGGATCCATTCCTCTGCCCACTGGGAGAGATGAACCATCAAAAGAGAGAGGGCATGAAGGAAATCCGCGGCAAAATCCCTGTCGGAAACAGCATCGAGCCCGTTTCCGGTAATTCCGGAAAGCCCCAGAAGATCCGCAACGTAAGTCCGGTCGATAGGAAAGGTTGTCCCGGCAAGCGCTCCGGATCCCAGGGGAGATATCCCAGCCCGCCGTCCAACCTCCTGCATCCGGTCAAGATCCCGCAAAAGCCGTTCTGCATGGCAGAGATAGTAGTATCCGCCGGTAATGGGCTGAGCAGGCTGAAGATGCGTATATCCGGGCATCAGGAGATCCACCGTCTCTTCAGCCTTCGAAAGCACCACCTCGATCAGGTTCCGGATCAGGACTGAAAGAGCGGCAGTCTCATCCACCACGTAAAGTCTCAGGTCGAGTGCCACCTGATCATTCCGGCTTCTTGCCGTATGAAGCTTGTGAGCCGGCGTTCCGATTTTTTCAAAAAGCCTTCGCTCGATATTCATGTGGATGTCTTCAAGATCGATGCGGACGGGAAAACTCCCACGCTCAAACTCTCCGGCAATCTCCGAAAGCCCCTGGAGGATGGCGTTGCCTTCTTCTTCCGTCAGGACTCCGACCTTGACGAGCATTTTCGCATGGGCCCCGGATCCCCTGATGTCCTGTCGCCACAATGTCTGGTCAAAGGAGATCGACTCGGTATAAGCCAGAACCTCCTGGTCTGTCGCCTCGGAAAATCGGCCCCCCCATGGCTTTTCTGGAAGAGGTTCTCCCGTTTGCATCAAAATTCCCCTCCCCCGACCTGATCAGAATAGAGCTTCAGTCTCAAGGCAAGAATATTGATGAAACCACCGGCATCGGACTGGCGATAGACACCATCTTTTTCGAAGGTCGCAAGATCTTTTCTATAGAGGCTGTACGGAGAGCGCCGTCCAAGGACCCTGACCGAGCCCTTGGAAAGAAGAAGGCGGACATCACCGGTAACCCGTTCCTGGGATTTTTTGACCAGAGCCCACAAAGCTTCCTTCTCGGGACTGAACCAGTAGCCATTGTAAATAAGGTTGGCGATACGGGGAACCAGAGACGCCTTCAGGTTCAAAAGCTCCCGATCGAGCGTCAATGTCTCGAGCGCCCTGTGGGCGGCATGAAGGATCGTGCCACCGGGGGTTTCATAGACCCCCCTTGACTTCATTCCCACATAACGGCTCTCGACAAGGTCGACCCTCCCGATACCGTGCTCTCCGCCCAACCGGTTAACTTCGGAGAGAAGGTCAACAGGATCGAGAAGTTTTCCGTTCACGGCAATGGGGGTGCCCCTTTCGAAAGAAACAGTCACCTCTGCAGGCTGGTCGGGGGCATTGACGGGATTGACCGTCAGGGAAAAGATTTCCTCCGGCGGCGCAACCCAGGGATCCTCGAGTATCCCTCCCTCGTAGCTTGTGTGAAGGAGATTCCTGTCGATGGAATAAGGCTTTTCAAGAGTTGCGTGAATGGGTATGCGATGTTTTTTGGCATAGTGGATCAAATCGGAGCGGGACTCCATCGTCCACTCCCGCCAGGGAGCAATGACCTTCACCTGTGGATCAAAGTAGGCATAGGCCATTTCGAAACGGACCTGATCGTTCCCTTTCCCGGTGGCCCCATGGGCAACGGCATCGGCCCCCGTCAACCGACAGACCTCCATCTGGGCTTTGGCTATGAGCGGTCTGGCGATCGATGTTCCCAAAAGATATCCATCCTCGTAGATTGCCCCCGCCTGGATCATCGGAAAAACAAAGTCCGAGACAAACTCCTGTCTCAG
The DNA here is from genome assembly GCA_021816465.1 of Nitrospirota bacterium. Taxonomy (GTDB): domain Bacteria; phylum Nitrospirota; class Leptospirillia; order Leptospirillales; family Leptospirillaceae; genus Leptospirillum. The sequence goes on along the minus strand of JAKAYF010000001.1, from coordinate 57,437 downwards.
ATCCCGGACATAAACCTCCGAGGCGCCGGTCGCCTCCGCCTTTTTCCTGATTTCCTCAAGGTCCTCTCCCTGCCCCAGATCGGCACAAAAAGCGACGACGGAACATCCGTAAGTCTCCTTGAGCCAGGTAATAATAACCGACGTATCAAGACCTCCGGAGTAGGCTAAAACCACCTTCCTCGGACTGTTTCCAGCCTGTTTTTCCATTAGCAATCCTTTCCCAAACAGAACAGCATGACAGCTTTCTGCAGATAGAGCCTGTACCGGGCCTGAAGAAAAACCCTCGACTGTGGTCCGTCAATGGCGGATGCGGTAATCTCAAGGCCACGATAGGCAGGCAGACAATGAAAGATGACCGCATTCGGGTCGGCGACATGAAGGACGGCCTCATTGATCTGGTAGCCTGCGAATTCAAGCTCCCGTATGGACTTTTCCGCTTCCTGCCCCATACTTGTCCAGACATCCGTATAAAGGACCATGGCTTTTTCCGATGCCAGCAGAGGATCCTCCATCCATCGGACAAAACCGCCGTTTTTACGGGCACGCGTGTCGCTCGCCTTGAGAATCTCCTCGTCGGGACGGTACTCCCTGGGGGTCGACACCGTCATCTTCGAGCCAAAGAGCGCCGCAGCCTCCATCAGGGAGTGGGCCATATTGTTGCCATCGCCGATATAGGTGATGGGAAGCCCCCTCAATTCGGAAAAAAGCTCCCTTGCATAGGCAAGGTCGGAAAGCGCCTGGCAGGGATGATGCTGGTCGGTAAGGCCATTGATGACAGGAACAGGGCAGTACTGGGCAAAGCGCTCGATCCTGTCATGACCAAAAGTTCTCATGACCACAAGATCAAGGTAGCCTCCAACAACACGGGCGGTATCTTCCACCGACTCTCCCCTTGAAAGCTGGGAGTCACTCCCGAGAAAGAGGGTATCCCCGCCCATCTGGTGGACTCCGGCTTCAAATGAGAGTCGGGTCCTTGTCGATGCCTTCTCAAAAATCAGACCGACGGTCTGGCGCCGGAGCATATTTTCGAAGAGTTCCGGGGTTTTCTTGATACGAACGGAAAAATCGAGGAGATAAGAAGCAGACTCTTCCGAAAGATCAGAAAGCCTGAGAAATGATCTGGTCCCTTTTTTCAATAGATTACCCTTTCAGTCCCGGAGATCCAGAAAGAATCCGGTCAAACACAGCCAAAAACTGGTCCATTTCGTCATACCCCACCGAAACAGGTGGCAAGAGACGAATAATGTCGTCAGACAATCCCGTGGCATTGACAAGGACATGATTTTCCAGGAACTGCTCTTTCATCTGTTTTGCAGAGCCTGAAACCCTCACCCCCACCATAAAGCCAAACCCGCGGATCTCAAGAATCTTCCCCCGATGTCGATCAGAAAGCCCGGAAAGTCCTTTCCAGAGATACTCCGCCATAACCCTGATCCTTGCAGGCAGAAAGTCCTCGTCATAAAGGGCTCTCAAAAGGGCCAGGCCGGCGGCGCAGGCGACCGGATTGCCACCAAAGGTTGAGCCGTGGGAGCCGGGCGGGAGAAATGTCGCCAGATATTCGGTTGTCAGGAGTGCTCCCAGAGGAAGCCCTCCCCCAAGAGCCTTTGAAGCAACAAGAATATCCGGAACAACCCCATACAACTCATGTGCAAAAAGGGCTCCGGTCCTTCCCATTCCTGTCTGGATCTCGTCTAGGATCAACAGGATTCCTTCCTGATGGGTCCACTGTCTGAGATCCTTCATGAATTCCATCGTTGCCGGGATAACGCCGATTTCCCCCTGAACCGGCTCGACAACGACAGCCACCGTCCTGTCCGTTTTTTTTGCAATCACATCATCAAGGTCATTGTAGCGCGCATAAGAGAATCCATCGGGCAAGGGACCAAATCCCTCCCGGACTTTCTTCTGTCCGGTCAGGGTCATTGCCCCGAGAGTCCTTCCATGAAAACTGTTTTCCATGGAAATGATTTCGAAGCGTCCCCGGGAATCCCCGAAACGCCGGGCAAGCTTGATCGCTGCCTCAATCGCTTCTGTTCCTGAATTGGAGAAAAAGACCCGGTCGGCAAAGGTTTTCTCAACGAGCATCTCCGCAAGCTCAATCGCCGGAATATTGTAATAAAGGTTGGAGATATGGGTAACTCGCTGGGCTTGCTTCTGGATGGCATGGACAATGGACGGGTAGGAATGCCCGAGAATATGAATGGCGATCCCCCCCAAAAAATCAAGGTAGCCATCCCCTCTTGTGTCGTAGAGGAAACTTCCCTTGCCTTTTTCAAAAACAAGGTTTTCCCTTGAATAATTGCCCAGAAGGACACGGGATCCCCGCTCGACCCAGGAAGAATGGCCGGAGCCTGTGGAGCCTTTCATGCTGGAGGTATTCATCAGTTTTCTCCCTGGAAGATCATCAGATCGGGGCCAGCCCGGAGAGCTCCATCGCTATCCGGTCAAGTTCCTGCTTTTCTCCGATCATGACCATCTGGTCTCCTCCGGAGAGGACCGTATCGGCACTCGGAAGCATCAGGGCCGTTTCTCCTGCCTTAAGGATGGCGACAACATGGCTTTTGATCATGAGACGGCGGGAAAATCGCTCAACGGTCATCCCGATGAACGGAGAACCAACCGGAACAGGAATTTCTTCAAGAGCAAGCCCGCTGTCTCCTTTTCCGGCAATGATATCGATGACATCCAGAAGAGTCGGACGGGTCAGGGCAAGGATCATCCGATGGCTCCCCAGGACAAACGGAGAAACGACCTTTGTCGCCCCTGCCCTCAGAAGCTTCGACTCCGCCTTTGGATCGGTTGCCATCGCAATGATCGTCATATCCGGATTTTCAAGACGGGAACTCATCGTCACATACACTGATTCGGCGGGACGGGAGGTAAGCGTCACCAGAAGAGACCGGGCCTTCATTACCCCGGCAACCCGCAGAACTTCCTCATCGGCCGCATTCCCACTCAGGACAAGATAACCCTTGGCAAGGGCCTCCTGAACATTCGCTGCGTTTTCCTCGATGATCAGAAACGGGATATTCCGGGCATGAAGGCCATCGGAGACAAGCGATCCGATCTTTCCATATCCGCAAACAATGACATGATCCCTGAGCCCGGCTATTTTCCGGTCCATCCGCCGGCCTCCAAGCAGTTTGTAGACATGCCCCTCAAGCACCAGTTCGCTCAGGGTGGCGATCGCATAACCGACCGTACCGACACCGGTAACGATCAGAATGATTGTAAAATATTCACCCTTGACATCCAGGTGATGGACCGTCTGGTAACCAACCGTCGACAGGGTGATGACCGCCATGAAAAGGGCGTCACTGAAGGACCAGCCTTCAAGTTCCATGTAGCCGACTGTTCCAAGCCCCAAAAGAAGGAGCAGAACCCCGATTGCAATGTAGAGCCGCTGGACCGGATCCAGTGATCTCTCGTCAGGCGGTTGCACCAGTTATGGTATGGCGGGCTGATTCGATATGCCCGGCTACCTCCTCCCGAGTCATGGTCGAGTTGAGATATTTCACCCAGAGAACCCCGGTTCCCTCAAAATACCGGCAATCAACGATACCTTTCATCTCTCCGAGCCTGTTCAGCAACGGGGTGATCCCGGCGGGCTGCATTCCAACGTTCTCCTCAAAAATTTCAAGATGGTTGGGATCAGTCAGCCCCCTGCCCACAAAAAACCAGACGATCGACAACAGCAAAAGACCTCCGAAAAGGGTCTTTTCTGAAAGGGAAACCAATATTCCTCCGGAAAGCCCTCCGGCGAAAGCCCCCAGAAACTGGCTCATGCTGAAAACCCCCGAGGATGTCCCTCGGGTTTTCGTTTTGGCAAATCGGGTCATAATCGATGGCATGATCGGCTCAAGCAGGTTGAAACCAATAAAAAAGATCGTCAATCCCGTAATCAGCCCCGCCTTTGAATGGTACCCTTCGAGAAAAACAAGGAAGCTCAAGACAATCAACGAAATGGAAAACAAGAACATTTTCTTGAGCTTCTTCTTTTTTTCCGCATAGATCATTCCTGGAACCATCAGAAAAAGTCCTGCAAGAATGACAGGCAGGTAGACGTGCCAAAGGTCCTTTTCCGGGATAAATCGTGACAGGAGAATGGGGAAGGCAACAAAAACCGCCGTGAGAGATGCATGAAGAATGAAAACGGAAAAATCAAGCCTCACCAGGGATCCGTCGGAAAGGACTTTCCCGAGGTCCCTGACCGAAATGCCTATCGGATTTCTCATATGAGCCGGAGGATTGGGAACAATCACATAAAGGATCACGATTGCCAGAAGGGAGAGCACTGCAGTCATCCAGAAAAGGACCGAAACATCGTAGTGGGCCGAGACAACCGGACCAATGATCATGCCGGCGGCAAAAGCAAGCCCGATTGACATTCCGATACCCGCCATCGCCCTGGTCCGGACCTCTTCCCGGGTCAGGTCCGCCATCAGGGCCGTAATGACGGAAGCCACCGCTCCGGAACCCTGAAGGAGTCTCCCGAGCAGAAGAACTCCGATGGATTGAGCCATTGCCGCAATAACCGATCCGGCGGCAAAGATCAGAAGACCGATGACAATCACTTTCTTTCGGCCAATACGGTCGGAAAGAGCCCCGAATGGAACCTGCAAGACTCCCTGGGTCAGGCCGTATCCACCCAGGGCAAGCCCGAGCCAGACAGGATCCGCACCCGGAAGCTTCTTGGCATACAGGCTCAAAACAGGGAGAACAATAAAGAGTCCCAACATACGTGTGGCATAAATCAGCGAAAGCCCCATGAGGGCCTTCTTCTCGACAGGGTTCATCTCTTCAGACTTCATCAAATTCCTCTGTTTTATCGTTCGGGAGATTCAGGAGACATTATCATCATGACCCATAGCGTATTTTCACCCAACAGGAAGGTCTCCGGCAAGACCCGCAGGACAGGTTGAAGCTTCTCCAATCGAACACCCGAAAAAGCACGAGAAAATACAACACAAGAGAAGATTCTGCCCTTTTCAAAACTCTTCTGATCGGATTTTTTCGGATGATTGCTTCAGCAGGTCCCGGTGAACAGGATTTTCGAAGGAGCTTCCCCATTGAGGCTTGTTACAGGAGCAGTGGTGTGGGATTTGAAGGAGTCATGCCCCAGGATACCCCACAACATCGAAAAAAGGAGGAGGGCAAAGAACAAGACGACACCTGCCAGCATAAAAAAAACAGGCTTTGAGTCCACATACATCTTCCGGATGTTCTGGAACACATTCATCTTGAACCTTCGCCCAGCCCCGAATCGGTCACCTTAACTGTTAAAATAGATAGCCTTGATAACGGCATACCAGCCAAGAACGATAACTCCGGCAACTCCGAGAAGGAGCGCCCACTCAAAACCACCCCAATTTCCAACGGTCAGAACATGGCTTGTCATTGTCAAAACTCCTCTATGTATAAAGACATTTAAAAATGGCTCCCACCCTGCATTCGATGGAGCCCCGGCTGAAGAGATCCCGCAGGAAAGGAACGACCTCCTGAAAGAAATCAGTCACCCGTGAAAGACTACCACACTCCGGAACAACTTGGAAACATCCCGTCACATCCCGACAGGCAGCTGGATGAACGGTTTTTTAAGACTCAACGATCCTAGAGCTTTCCATTGGCCTTTTGAACATCCTTCTGAAAAGTCTGGGTTGCATCACCCAATGCTTTCACGTAAGCATCAACAGCTTTCTTGACCGCTTTTTGACGGTTTCTGAAATCACTTGAGATCGTTTTGGCATAATGGGCGACAGCGGCCTTGATCGAGGTTGTGACCTGCTCACCCATCGATCCGCCCGTTTCGGCAAGCTTGTTCTTGATGTCATTGATCGTCCCTGTCACATGGCGACTGGCAACGGAAGTCTCCCTCTCGTACTGGGCATCAGCCTTTCGCTTGCTTTCAAGGTAAGCTTTTCTGGCATTGGCAACCGCCTGATGGTACCTTGCCTCTGCCCGGGCGATCGCACTGTCATAGCGATCATTAAGTGGCTTCCCCTCGTCATTGTCGCTTTGCGCCAGAGCCGCTTCCGGAGACAATCCGGCTCCTGGACGATATTCACCGGTCTGAGAAAGGAAAAAGACAAATCCAAACACCAATGCGGCTCCAAGCCATCTTCTTGATACAGAAATAGATCTCATGAATTCCCCCTTCTTAAAGAGTCTCAAACGAAATGCATGAACGATCCCGATCATCATTATACATTAACCAAGAAAGAACTCCCGCCCCGGGATCCGTTACAGGAGAACCGGTGATTCCAGCAGAAAGCCCATCGCCACAATAACACCAAGATAGACATGGGCCTTGAAGAGCTTCTGCGCATGAACCGGAGTCAATCCTTCCCTTACCTTATAGGACTGATAGAAAATCAGCAATACAAAAAGGAAAATAGCAAAGGGAAGCGCCTTGAAAATCCCGAGACGAACAGATGCCATCAGAAGAAAAACACCGGAAAGAGTGCCGAAGAACAGGATCATCACCCACAAATGATCTCCGAAGGTGAGCGCACCAGAGCGAACGCCGGCCCTGATGTCGTCGTCCCGGTCGCTGATCGCATAGACCAAGTCGTAGGATGTTGACCAGAATAACCCTGCCAGCCCAATAAAGACAGCCGCCCATGAAAGCTCGTTTCTGGAGGCGGTCCAGGCCATGATCGGAGCCAGCAGCCCAAAAGGGATCCCCATAAACAACTGCGGAACGGGAAAGAACCTCTTGAAAAGGGGATAGACGATTGTGGCAAGGAGGCCGACCAGGGCGACCTTTACTGTCAGCGGATTCAAAAACATCAGAAGGGAGGCTGAAAGGAGACAGAAAAAGATAAAAACCGCAAGCGCCGCACCGACAGAGATCCTTCCGGATACGATCGGGCGATTCTTTGTTCTTTCAACCAGACCATCTACATGCCGGTCAAGGATATCATTGATGACGCATCCCGCAGAGCGCATGAAGAAGGATCCCAGGAAAAAAATCAGCAAAAGCCCTGGGGGAGGAGCCCCTTTCCACGACGCGAGAAGAGACCAGAAACCCGGAAGGAAAAGAAGAAGCGTTCCGGCGGGTCGGTCGAACCGGATCAGCTCCAGAACGACTGAGAACCATCTGAGAGAAAAAAGGGGAGGAGCAAGAGATGTCATCTGAGAAAATCCATGAGCTGCGGAAGAAAAATCTCCTTGATGGAAATGCGCACACCCGCCATGTTTGAAAGGACATAAGAGCGCATCCAGAGGGATTGGCCCTTCCATGGGTCAGGAGAAATCAGGGTGCCTTCCCTTTTTTGGAACAGAAGACTTTCTCGAATCATCGGCTCGCCCCTTTCGACAAATGCCGTCCCGATCGGACGCGGGTCGGAGAGAATCTCCCAGGTCTTCGCGAGATCCCCTCCCGGGGCGGGACAGGAGGAAGCCAAAACCAGTTCCGGATAACGGTTCGTTCCGAGAAAAACTCGACGTTCGCCCTCTTCGCCGGAGATCATCCGGGCCATCACAGGCCCACCGACCGTCAACGCCAGAAGCCTTGTCAGGGAACCATCCATGGCGAGGAAAATCTTCAGAAGGGTTGGAAGCCCTTCCAGAAGCGAAGGGATATCCGCACCATCTGGCGAAGGCTGTCGTCCATCCCCCGGCGTCCCGGTCATCAGGACAGGCTCGGAACCCCCACCGGATGGACTGGAGGGGAAGACGGTGATTGAGGACGGGGAGAAGGTCCCAACCTGGCATCAAGCTCCCGCATGACCGCGCGCCCTATTTTCATCGGCTCCTCGTCCCAGGCTGCAAGGCAGGCCCGGGCGATAAGCGCTCCCAGTTTTCCGGGATTATAGAGAAGCTTGCGGATCGTCATCGGATTGAGATCGATCGGATCATAGTCCGATGAAAGGTAGCCTTCGCGAATCAACTTCTTCTCAAAAGCGGTATGGGGCTGGACAGCCAGGAAGAAGACCATCGGATAGACCCTGTCTTCGCCGAAGATCTGACAGGTCATCCGGTACGAATCGATTGCCTCACGGAGGGTCTCTTCGGTTTCCCCCGGGGCATTGAGTGAATAGTTCAGGATGATATTTCCCTTGTAGCCGGCCTCCTGAAGGTTGCGGCATCCCTCGATCAGGGTTGAAAGCTTGAACCCCATGCGAAGGCTGTCCAGAATTTCCTGGGATCCCGATGTGATGGAGACCTCAAGGTCGCCCATTCCCGATTCAACCATCAAGCTTGCCAGATCCGGGGAGATCAGGCTTGTCCTGATATATCCGCTCCATGTAATCTTCATCCCTGAGTCCCTGATCGCCTCAAGCAGGGCCCGGGCCTCCGGGATGGCCTTCACTCCGGGAATAAACTGGGCATCGGCGAACCAGAAGTTCCGGATTCCCCATTTTTCATAATATTGGCGCATTTCTGAAACAACATCTTCCGGATCCCGATAGAAAACCCGTTTGCCCTCGATATAGGTATAAAGGCAAAAAGAGCATCCGTATGGACACCCCCTTTTTGTCTGTATTCCAATCATTCTCCGGTGATAGAATTCATGGCCGGGAAAAACTTTCTCGACATAGGAAAGATCATAAGGCGCCCTCCTGATCTGGACCGCCCCCTCTTTTTTTCCCCGTACGGTCTTGCCGTTTTTCCTGTAGATCACCCTGTCATCATCGCAGGAGCGGCCTTCAACAACCTTGATCAGGGCATCCTCCCCTTCACCAACAACACCGATCACCCCTTCAGGCAGAAGAGGGATGATCTGCTCGGCAAAGACAGAAAAGGCACCGCCGCCAACCATCACAACCGCATTCGGTGCCCTTTTGGCACCAGACCTGATCAGGCGAAGCTTCCGGTGAAACTCGGTGCGATATTTCCACACCATCCGCACACCATCGATCGCAGCGCGAATCCGCGTCGATATCTTCGGGGCATAATAAAACTCGAATGCTCTCCGAAGGGAGTTATCCCCTTCATGAGGAGCAAAGATCTGGACATCTCTCCAGGAATAGGCCAGAAGATCCGGCTTGAAGCGGTCTATGGCAGAAAAAAGAGCCTCCTGGTAGCGGTTTTCCTCGATCTGGGTCATATCCAGCACTTCCACTTCGACTTCCGGATGCATCCGGTGAAGCCAGTTCACCAGATAACCAATTCCAACAGGGAAGATCGGACTTACAGGAAGCCATATGAAAAGGACCCTTTTCAGAACGGCTGGGGGAAGGGGGGCATGATGGTCATCCTGGGCATTCAGGTCCAGGATGGGGAGCGCTCCGGATGAATTCCCGGTCGTATCAGACGTCACCATGAGGTTTTTCTCCGGAATGGATCGCAACGATCCCACCGGAAAGGTTTCGGTAGGCAACATTGCGAAAACCTGCCACCTCGATTAAGGCCTTGAAACGCTCTTGCGCAGGAAACCTTGCAATCGAAGCAGGCAAATATTCGTATATGCCCGTTTTATCCCCGGAGACCACGCGGCCGATCAGGGGCAAAATGGCAAATGAGTAAAAGCGATAGAGTTTATCCCATATGGGGTTGACGGGTGTGGAAAACTCGAGACACACAAACCGTCCGCCCGGCTTCAATATCCGATAGATATCTTTCAGTGCGACATCAAGGTTTGTCACGTTCCTGAGACCAAAGCCGACAACAAGGCGGTCAACCGATGCTGTCCGGATGGCCATTCCCTCCGCATTGGACTGAACAGCACCCATCCCCGACCTTTTAGGATCGGAGCGAATCTTGTCGAGGCCGATTCTGAGCATCGCATAATTCAGGTCAACGGTGGCAACAATTCCTTCGGAACCAACTTTTTCCTTGGCCAGAAGACCAAGGTCGGCAGTTCCTCCGCAAAGGTCCACAACCGTTTGTCCGGGTTTGGGATCCAGGATGGAAATCGCAATTCTTTTCCATAGATGGTGCATGCCAAAAGACAGCACTGAGTTGTTCAGGTCGTAAGCCTTCGCCGCCGACGTGAACATATTCTGAACGACTATTTGCTTTTCCTGGGGATTAGGCAGGGAGAATGTTTTTGGCATGGCCGGATTATATCTGAAAAAGCATGCCCTTCGCAAAGGGGGTCGCGACAGGAGAAGATCTTAGCTTGGGGGAAGAGATTTCTCAAAAATGTCTCTTCCCCACTCTCCTGAAAATAGGATCATCAAAAGGCGTAACGAACACCGATCATGACCGGAACAGACCATGTATCACTCACCCGGGAGACCGTCCCGGGAGGACTCCCAATGGATGTGGTTATCCCGGTGGGAGCTGTTTCAAAAGACAGATTCGCCTCAAGGAAAACACCCCAGAGCGGAGTAATGGGATAAAGGGCTCCGGCTCCCAGCATCCAGCTATACCCCGCCTGGGCGTTGACACCCGTATAGGTGTTGTAAGAAGCCCCGAAGGTTGCATTCAGATAAGGAACAACAGCGCCTCCCAAAAGGGATGGGAGGTAGTAGTTCCCCCCCAATCCGATCACCGTATGCGTATTTTGGGAAAAGTCGCTTTGCTGGACGGTCAGGTAGGCCAACAGGGTCGGAAAAAGCATTTTCCCGATCCGCACCCCCCAGAGCGGAGCCGTGCCAAAATCATAGGGGACGGTCTCGCCGGACGTTGTCCCATAAGATCCGGACAGGGAGGTATCACTCCCGGCGAACCCTTCGAGAACAAACCCCGTCTTTGGGAAAAGAACACTTTGCTCCGGAGACGTTGCCGGACTTGCGCCCTCTCCCGACTCCATCGATCCACTCATTGGAACGGCAGAAGCCGGCAAGTCAGGAGAGAAGAAAAAACAGACAGTCAAAATGGCAAAACATGACAGAACGATCCTGAACCATTTTTTTTGATATTCCATCGAAAGACCCTCTCGTTATCGGACGATTGTTCATATTTTGTTCAAAAGACCACTGGAATCAGAACATCCACATGAACCCGGTCAGGACCTTGAAATCCGGATTGAGGGCCGGAGACTGGGGAGTCGTCCCCGGCTGGTTCCAGTAGACAAACTTGTCCGCATTGGCAAAGATCATCAGGTTTGGCGTGGATTTTGGCATGATCTGGAAACCCATTCCGACAGAATCCTGAAAATTTTCTGTTCCCTGGATCGGACCGGCAGGCTGAAGCACTCCGTTTTGCACATACGGATTGATCTGGATATTTGAAGCGTTGTACTGGATGTAGTCCCCGGCGCTGACCCATATTTCCGGGAGATTGCTGTGAAGACCAGTGAGCCGGTATTCGACCTGATAATCTGTATTGAGCGTATTTCCAAGCTGTGTGCCCAGGTTGTTGGGAAGCTCGAACGAGTAGATCGCATCGCCGATCGTCATCCAGCGGCCGTTTGCAAACGTATGCATCGCTTCGATGCCGAATGTCAGCTCATAGGCGCCGGCTCCCGTCAGAGTACTGGTGATATTCTGGTTGTTAAATGCCTGGCTTGTCGGAGATGTCGGGAAATGGACACCCTGGACCAGAACGACACGGGTTGTTCCGGAAAAGGTCGTGCGATCATAAACATCGAGAAGGTTCGCAATCCACAGATCACCGGGAACCGCCAAAAACCCCGAGTTGTTGTTTCCAAGCCCTGGAGTGAAGCTATTCGACGACGATGACTGGGGATTCGAGTTCCAGCGATAGTAAAAGGGTTCTGTCACCTGAACCATCCACTTTTTCGTCACAAGCACCTGAAGCGTATTCTCCTGGGTCAGAAGTGCCTGGGAACCGCCTATGTGTGAATACCCTGCCTGAACCTGACTGCCTGCAATCCAGATATCCGAATAATTCATCCGGAAAGACAACATGATGTCGCTTGTCCAGAACATGGAGGCATCCATCCCCATATGCTCGAGGCAAAACACACATGCGCGAGCCTTTTCCGGAGAATAGCCGGAAACGAAAACGATCAAAAAAAGAAAAAACATGAGGTTTCTGTAAAAAGTGGTACCAGAAAATAGCAGACCGGGTTTTTCCATGAGAGACCCCTTCCAAAATGATGATCAACGATCTAGCCGGATATGGCTGTTCCAGGAATCAGAGACTGATCATTTCCCCGGGGAGGAGGGGTGCAGGAAGGAAGCCGAAAAGAAACAAAAAAGCTTGGGTCACGGGAAAAAAGATCAAGCGGGGACAAGAGCGGAACGTCCGCCCTTCCCTCCCCGATCATCTCCGGAAAGAGATGTGCCGGGATCAGAACACGAGGGTCATCATGATGGCACTCAAGACTTTCCCCCTGCTGATCAGGCTGATAGTCATGGAGACAGGCGACAGCCTCTCCGGGAAACATTGAGCTCGGAAAAATGGAATCGGATCCGGCCTGAACCACCCATTCATATCCACCGACTGAAGGCTTCGCAACAGGATCAAGACTGGAAGAAGCACACAGAAAAAAGCTCGATTTCATCAAAAGAATCGCACAGACAAACCAACCGGTGAGGGCACAACACAGCAAAACAGACCTCATGCTGGCAGAAAGGCTCTTTTTGACCTGACACTGAAGTTCGGAAAAAGGAATTGACTGCACAAAAATCCCCATCTGTTCCTGAAACGGCATAAGAACCCGCCATGCCAAAAGAGCCTTGCCGAAAACAGATCGGGAAGGGATTCTTTTGGACTATCAGATATCCGCGCTAGGAAACTCTTGGGGGACGATCCGGAGAAGATGAATGGTATGAGGTCGCAGAAGAGGGTTCGATTGAAAAAGGAAGATCGGGAAAGCGGGGAGAGTCGGCCATTTGTTCCGATGACAGGACACCCTGGGTGGAAATGGAGGAGGAAAGCAGGAAAAGAGGAACGGGATGATGGCATTCCCAGGACGTCTGGTTGGCTACAAAAAGATGCTCGCATCCGTCAGGATCAGAAGAATCCGAGACAACCTGTTCAGGGGAGGCTGGAACAAAAAACCCATGAGAAAATCCGGCCAATCGGGATTCAACGTGAGAAGACATCATCGGAGAAGCAGTGGAATGGGCCATATTGACCGTCTGCAGAACGATTGCCGCAGTCAAAACAAAAACCAGACGAAAGACATCAAAGAAGCTCTTTGTCAATGCTCTCTCCCGGCGCCAAGGTCCAAACCAGCAAAACCACACAGCAAAACTCTATCCGTACAAGGAGACACTGTCAACCGGACCACTCTGCTTTGTAGCGAGCACATAATCTGTCCGGGTTTGTGGCGCAAAGGTTGTCCGGTTTAAAAATGGGTCAAGGGGACCCATCGATGAACCCAACAACCTTACGACAGGAGATCCGGAAGATGCACTCTAAAGAGACATGGAACGAACAAAAGAAGGGACCAATGCCGCAAGAATAGACGACCGCTACCGACTCCATGATGTCATGGCCAAGGCCCGGATCCACCGGCATCCCGGGATCGACTCTCCTGTTCCATGCTCCCGGAAACGTTCTCTCCATCCTTTCGAAAAACCGTACCACTCTGCTTGCTGCGAACAAGTGATATGAAGAGAGAGTTTCAAAATCCTGCTGATTGTCTTAAGATGGTGCAACCTTTCTTCCGACAATCAAACCTGTCCGGACGATTTCAGTGCTATAGAGAGGACCTCCCTGCTCCATGTCAAGATCCATTCGAAAAATTGCAATTATTGATATTGGCTCAAACTCCATGCGCCTTGAGATTTTTGCGATCAGGGACAATGACTGGTGGCTGATCGAACGCCACAAGGCTCCTGCCAGGATTTCACAGGGCATGTATGAAGACCAGATCATCAAAAAAGAGGCCATTGCCCGGGCAAGGGAGGCGATTTGCCTCTTTGCGGGACAGATCGCCCTCCATCACATCAAGAAGGTCCGCTGCACGGCAACAAGCGCCATTCGTGATGCTTTGAACCAGAAGGAGGTTCTCGGGATTCTCTCGGAAGGAATCCCGTTTCCTGTTGAGGTTCTTTCCGGTGAGGACGAAGCTTTTTACAGCTATTTTGGCGTTCGGACCAGCATCAACATCCATGACGGCCTCGTCTTCGATGTTGGAGGCGGGAGCACAGAGCTCATCCGGATCCAGAACGGAGAACACATTGCCACGACCACGCTCCCGCTCGGAGCCGTCAGACTCTCGGAATCCTTCTTCAAAAAGTCCGGGACACCATCGGAAACCGAATGGAAAAGACTTGAACGGCATATCGACAAAACATTGCGTGAAGGAGAGATTCTCTCCGGAGGAACACCCAAACTCCTGATCGGGGTGGGGGGCACGGTCCGCCAGCTGGCCAGGATTTCCCAGAAAAAGGAGCACTACCCTCTCATCCCCCAGGTTCATCAGTACAGCCTGCAAAAAAACCAGGTGAACCGGATTCTCATGGAGATTCGAAAGTCCTCGATCGAGAACAGGATCTCATCACTCGGTGTCTCAAAAGACAGGGCAGATATTCTACCCGCAGGCATCCTGATCATCTCCCGCATTCTGGAAGGCGCAAGATCCCCTCTTTTAACCGTTTCCCAGCATGGGCTCAGACATGGTCTCTTCATGGAGACCTTTCTCGAAACAACCAAGCCACCGCTCCATGATATTTCAAAGGATACAATCTCGCGGCTGGTCAGCCGCTTTGGATCCTACGAAGAGTCAAGATCCTTCAGGCGCCTTCTGTTGAAGCTCTACGAAACCATTCACCCGGAAACCATGATCGACAAGGAGACCAAAAAGCTTCTCAGGGCCCTGGGTGCCCTCGCCCTGACAACCCTTTCCTATCGCCCGACAGGAGACTCTGAGTCTGCCAGTTTTCTCCTGAAAGAAGAGTGTCCGGGATTTTCCCCTCAGGAGAGGATTCTGCTTTTCCTGGCACTGACGCAATACAGGACCCACTCTGATATCACCATCAGGAAGAACAACAGATCCCTCTTTCTTTCCCTTTCACCCAAAGATCAGGGACGGGTCGTCTTCTTTTCCAGACTGGCAAAGCTCGTCAGGGAGATTCTCATTTTTACATCCGGAGACATGCCTCAGCTGTCGTATGCGGAGCCGCACCTGACCATCAGGGACAACAGGGACGAAGAAGAGGGAGGGATTGAGCGTCTCGTCTCCACAAAAGAAATGGAATTTGAAAAAGGCAGACCGGTCATTGTCATCTGGATGAGGATCGAGAGCTACAGCGGGCAGAACGGGGCAAGACCCAAAAGTATTGAACCGATCCTGAACGGAGAAGATAACGACAACGGAGAGTACTGACCTTCCCCGGGAACAATGTCCGAAAAGACTCCGGCCTTTCCAAAGGAGCTTCCAGATTCCGCCAGGCACCCATTCCACACCCGAGCCCATGGACCAGACCATCTCCCTTCAAGACGGACGCCAGCTGGGATTTTGCGAGTACGGGGATCCTGACGGGTACCCCCTTTTGCTGTTTCACGGTGTCCCGGGATCCCGTTACCAGCGCCCCTCGGAAACCATAACCAGATCCCGGGGGATTCGTCTTATTGTTCTCGAAAGGCCTGGGTTCGGACTTTCCCCGATCAAAAGAGGGAGAACGCTCGTCGACTGGGCAGACGATGTCCGGACCTTTGCCGATCTTCTCAAAATAGACGATTTTGGAGTTCTTGGCCTGTCTGCAGGAGGACCCTACGCACTGGCCTGTGCCCGGAAGATTCAAGAGAGGATTTCCAGCGTTTTTGTCATCAGCGGCCTCGGACAGATCGATACCCCCGGATCAACACAACTGATGCCTTTTCATGAAAAATGGCTCTTTTCTCTCGGAAAACAGTCAGCCCGGACGAGAATGAAGGCACTCATAGAAGTCCTGAGAGGATTGACCGCCATCCTTTTGCACAACCCTCAAAGGTACCTCCCTGTTCTGGCCAGATTTTTTCCGCAGGAGGAACGGCCATTCTTCAAAAAAGCCGAGGATAGCCGGATGTTTTTAAAAGACATCGGCGCAAATTACACGTCTGGCAGCGAAGGAATCGTCGATGATTTGATGATTCTATCGAAACCATGGGACTTCGATCCCGGTTCCATTTCAGGAAAGGTGCACTTCTGGCACGGCGACCGGGACCTTATCGCCCCGCTGTTTCTGATTGAAAAGCTGGCAAAAGAGATCCCGGCATCAAAAACGAGAATCATTCAGGGGGAAGGACACCTCCTGATCTTTCGTTACTGGGACAGCATCCTCGAAGAGTTCAACCGATTCCGGACAAAACGGGATTCAGCGCCTTCCTCATGATTTTCTGGGTTTCATCCATCGAGTGGGACCCGTCGATCAGGTGAAATCCGTTTTCCTTCGCAAGAACCTCATACTCCGCCAGAACCTTTGACTGAAAAAGGATATAGGACTCTCTGGGATTAGGGGAAAGCTCCATGTCCATTCCCGCTTCGTAGTATTTAATCTCCCGGGTCTGGGTAATCCGGTCATAGGACAAGGCCGGGTCCACCCTGAAAAAAAACGTGAGGTCCGGTCGAATCGCGAAACGGAAATTGGAACTCAGCCAGCTCTTGGGAATCCCCCTCGCACAGTCTCTGGCCACGGCCGTGTAGATATATCGATCCGAAAGGACAACCTTTCCTGCCTTCAGTGCCGGCAGGATTTCATGGGTGTAACGATAGCTGAAGTCGGCGGCATGGAGAAGGCTGAAGGCATAGGGAGTCAGAGTCTGCTTCTTCTTTGCCTTTCGAATGATCGGGGATATTTCAGGGCTTGAGTTCCATGCATTTAAAAGGACTCCATACCCCTTCAACCTGAGATAATTCTGAAGCAGCTCAATCTGTGTCGATTTTCCGGACCCGTCGATCCCTTCAACGACGATCAGGCGACCGGGATAGGAATGCTCGGGATTCATCGGGGTCCCTTTCTTCTCAAACGGTTTTTCAAAATGGAAGCGGTCTCCCCTCGAAGCTCCATCTGCTGCTTCTGTATCGGCTTCATCGCATCAATGACCGTAAACTGGTACTCAGTCGACATTTGCCTGTAGATCTCCAGAAGCCTTTGCTGGTAGAGAACAAATGAATCCTTTTTTCGTCCTGCAAGGTTAAGGTCCATCCCCGCTTCATAATAGTCAAAATAGCGCTCGTCCCTTGATTTCCACTGGATTCTTGCCAGAAGATCCTCGAAGCGGACATCAAGATAAAATGTCCTGGCGGGCGTCAGTGCAAAATCAAACATGCCCGTAATCCATTCCCTGTCGATCCCCCGGATGATGGCCCGGGCAAAAACGGTATAGACATACTGCTCCGCAATCACAACCTTTCCGGCAGAAAGAGCCGGAATGATCACATGCTCGAACCGGTCCACAAAGTCCGCCGCGTAAAGAAAGCAGAAAGTAACAGGATCAAGTGTGTTGCGCTCCTTGAGCTTCTTGATCGCACCACGAATCAGTTCGGCGGTGTTGCATGATGAAATGACAACCCCTTGCCCCTTGGACTCGAAATAGAGCTTCAGCAATTCGGCCTGGGTTGACTTTCCCGATCCGTCCGTTCCCTCGATGGCGATCAGCGTTCCAGGATATTGAGACGTTTTTTCCAAAGTCCACCCTCTTCCTGACTGTTTTGACCAGTTTCCGTTGTCTATTCTAGCAAGACACCCAGGCATTCACCAACCATTTCCGCCGCTGCTCCATGATCTCCCCCGCCACCAGCCCGGCGCAGTAGCAGCGTTTCCATTCTCCTCCGGAAAGACCGTCTCCCAGCGAGAAGAAAACATGCCCTTCCGGATCCTGAGAGAAACGCAAGGAGCCACAGGCGGGCTTTCACCTATCCTGCATTCTTGGAGGAGGCGATCCGCACCCCCTTGTATGGACGACAAAAGACAGGGATTTTTTTGACAGTCTGACGCTGTCGGAGCTCCATAGGGCCAGGTGATAATGATGACAGGGGAGAAGGCCATAGAGACGGTAGATCGTGGAAGGGGTGTCCACAACCAGATGGCCATTCTTGTAGAGGAAGTAATCTGTCGCCCCGGGAACCATGCTCCACTGTATGTAGGCTCCGTCGCCTTCTTCATAAGGCACGACATGCACGAATTCCGGCGGAGAGAGGGACCTGCCGAGATCCGATGGTGCCTCTCCTGATGACGAAGGGATCGATCCCGACTGTGGCACAGCGGTTGGAGACCCTCCGGCTGTGGCAGCTTTTCCCTGGGAAGCCTGAGAGGAAGATGGCGATGAGGAAAACAGGCCGCCAAGAAGCCCATGGGGATTGTTCCATGCAGACGCGCTGCATCCCCCGATCAGCAGGGTGGACAAGCAGGCAAGAACCCTATTTTTATTGCTTAATATAAAATGATTTAGATGGGGCATACCGATTGACAACCTCCTCCAGAAAATGGCATCATTTCTCATTTGAACCCAGCACTCAAAGAATCAGCCACCAGGAAGCGGAAAGCCCACCCAAGCGGGCTCCAGGTGAATTTTTCCGCCCCATCATCCGGGCATCATCTCACCACAGGACAGCGAGGCCATAACATGACAGAAAAAAAACAGTTGCCTCCCATTGCAATCGGGTCAGACCACGCAGGATTCGAGCTCAAAAACAACATCATCAGGACACTTTCCATGTCAGGATACACGGTAACCAACTGCGGTACGGATGGCCCCGAGTCGGTTGACTACCCGGACTTTGCCGAGAAGGTTGCAACGATCGTCACCGCTACGCCGGGAACGATCGGAGTTCTGATCTGCGGTACCGGAATAGGAATGTCGATCGCTGCCAACAAACACCACGGGATCAGGGCCGCACTCGTTTACAACGAAGAAACCGCAGCTCTTGCCCACGAGCACAACAATGCAAACATCCTGTGCCTGGGCGCCAGGGAGCTCTCTCCGGAAAAAGCATTAACTCTCGTCAGCATTTTTCTGGACTCTGCTTTTGAAAATGGACGACACCAGCGAAGGATTGATAAAATTTCGGCGCTGGATCACTGATAACCGCTATCGCCAATCATCTTAACAGTCTCTCTGAAAGGATCCTATCCCATGTTCTGGCTTAACCAGACAGACCCGGAAGTTCATGAAGCCATTTCCCAGGAATTAAAACGCGAACAGGACAAGCTTGTTCTGATCGCCTCCGAGAACTACGTCAGCCGATCCATCCTTGAAGCCGTTGGATCGGTCATGACCAACAAATATGCAGAAGGCTATCCCGGACGGCGCTACTATGCCGGCTGCGAGGCGGTAGACCAGGTCGAAACACTCGCCATCGAAAGGGCACGTCTTCTCTTCGGCGCAGAACACGTCAATGTCCAGCCCCATTCGGGGAGCCAGGCAAACATGGCCGTTTACCTTTCATCGATCCGGCCGGGAGACACGATCCTTGGAATGGACCTTTCCCATGGTGGCCACTTAACCCACGGAAGCCCTGTTTCTTTCTCAGGACACTACTACAATGCCGTTTTTTACGGTGTAAACCGGGAGACGGGACTGATCGACGAGCAGCAGGTCGAATCCCTGGCAAAGCAGCATCGTCCTGCCATCATTATTGCCGGAGCCAGTGCCTATCCAAGAATAATCGACTTCGCCTTTTTCCGACGGGTCGCGGACGAAGTCGGAGCCATTCTTCTCGTCGATATGGCCCATTTTTCGGGACTTGTTGCCACAGGTCACCATCCTTCCCCGTTTCCCCATGCAGACTTCGTTACCACCTCGACTCACAAGACCCTCAGGGGACCGAGGGGGGGAATGGCCTTTTCAAAAGCCAACTGGGCCAAGGCCCTCGACAAAGCGGTTTTCCCGATGATGCAGGGCGGACCTCTCATGCATGTCATTGCCGGCAAAGCGGTCATGCTGAAAGAAGCGCTCTCCCCCGACTTCAAGGACTATTCGGAGAAAACACTCAAGAATGCAAAGGTCCTCGCCTCGGAGCTCTCGACGGCAGGATACCGGATCTCGACAGGGGGCACAGACAATCATTTGATGCTCCTCGACCTCCGCAACAAAAATCTGACAGGGAAAGAAGCCGAATCCTACCTTGCCCAGGCCGGAATCATCTGCAATAAAAATGGCGTGCCCTATGATGACAAGCCTCCGACCGTCACCAGCGGAATCAGGCTGGGAACACCAGCGATCACAACCCGTGGCCTTGGAGAAAAAGAAGTCGTAAAGATTGCATCCATGATCCACAGGATCCTTGACAGCAAGGGCCAGTCGGCCGTCATCGATGCCGTCAAGACCGAGCTTGCCTCCCTCCTGAAAGACTTTCCGGTCTATGCGGGTCTTTAGACCCGCACCCAAAATCAGGCGTCTTTCATGAAGTGCCCTTTCTGCCAGACGCCTGATTCAAAGGTCACCGACTCCCGGACGACAGGAGACGGGTTCGGCATCAGGCGACGGAGATTCTGTTCAGGCTGCCAGCGCCGATTTACGACCTATGAATGGGTCCAGGAGTCCCTGCCTCTGATTCTCAAGAAAGACGGTCGGAGAGAAGCTTTTGACCGGCAAAAGATCCTCAAGGGATTGCATCTGGCCTGTCAGAAAAGGCCCATTCCCAATGAATCGATCGAAGAACTTTCAAACAGCATTGAACGGGCGTTGATTGAGCGTGGCGATCCAGAAGTTGATTCACGGATCATTGGAGAGTTGATCATGGAGAAACTTGAAGCTCTTGATCGGGTGGCCTATGTTCGCTTTGCCTCTGTCTACCGGAATTTTCAGGACCCGCACCAGTTCATGGAAGAACTTCTCCGGATGCTGGGCCGTGAACCTCAGAACCCTGTCTGATTCCAGATGAACCCGATCTTCTTATCGATCAAAAAATCCCTCCCGGGTCTCCCGATTTTTCAGTCGCACCCAAAATGAATCTCATTCAGGTCGTTCCTTTTGCGCCCGTTCCCCAGGGGAAGCTGACTTACATCCTTCCCCCGCAGTACGCTGAGACCCTTCCGGGGAGCAGACTCCTTGTCCCTCTCGGCCATCGTCAGGTTCCCGGAATCTATCTCTCCGGGGCCAGCGGGCTCGATGCCATCAAAGGCACGCTCAAGCCTGTACTCGACATTCTCGATCCTTTCCCCGTATTCCCTCCGCACCTGTTCTCCATCCTGGAATTTGCATCCTGGTACTACAGGCTTCCACTGGGACTTCTGGTCAAAAGTGCACTGCCTCCCCCGCTGACAAAGCCTCTTCCGATTCCCCAAAGAACCCTGAAGAAAATCCTGAACGATCTTTCCGGGCAGCCCCCCATCCACCCCCTCCAGACACTGCCTCCGCTGACACCAGAACAGGAAGTGGCCTTTTCCCTCTTTCAGGAAATAGCCGCAAAAGATCCTTTTTCCGTTCAGCTTCTGGAGGGAGTCACCGGATCCGGCAAAACGAGAGTCTACCAGGAAATGATCCTCTGGGCCCTCCACCAGAAAAAACAGGTCCTCGTCCTGACCCCCGAGATCGGTCTGACACCACCGCTTCTCGACTCCGTGAGGAAAGTTGCTCCTGACGCCCTGTCCATTCACAGCAAGCAGAGCAATGGAACAAGACTGCGCGACTGGATAGGCATTTTGAACCAGAAGACAGATGTCGTCGTTGGGCCAAGATCCGCATTTTTTGCTCCACTTGAAAATCCTGGACTCATCATTGTCGATGAGGAACACGATCCCTCCTACCAGTCGCGGGAAGGTCTCTCCTACAGCGTAAGAAGCCTTGCCATCAAGAGGGCCCAGCTTCTGGGGTGCCCGGTCATCCTGGGCTCGGCAACACCTCTTCTCGAATCATGGTATCAGGTCAGAAAAAAACGCTATCACAGGCTAAGCCTTCCCAGCCGCGTGGGACAGATGCCCCTTCCCTCCATTTCACTGGCCGCTCCCGGTCCCCGGGGAAACATCCTTCCTGCAAACCTGATCCAGGACATCCGCGAAACGGTCAACCGCAGGGAAAAGGTCATCCTCCTTCTCAACCGGAGAGGATTTGTTCCCGCACTTGTCTGTCTTGAGTGCAGGGAAATGGCCACCTGCAGAAACTGTTCAGTCCACCTGGTTCTTCACAAAACCCCCAAGAGGGTTTTGATTTGCCATTGCTGCCAAACCCAGTTCGCCGTTCATTCCCGCTGTCCCGCATGCGGTGGCAGCCTTCTGGCAGAAGAGGGGCTGGCAACACAAAAACTCGAGGAGGTCATCCGGAACCTTTTCCCTGATGTGGCCATCTCCCGCATAGACGGAGACTCTCCGCTCCCTTCAAAGGACGATACAACCCGCATCACAGGAGATATCCTGATTGGCACCCAGATCATCGCCAAGGGACATGACTTCAGGGAAGTGACACTCGGAATCATTCTGGAAACGGACAGGATGCTTTCACTGCCGGATTACCGCTCTGAAGAAAGGGCTTTCGAACTGATCATTCAGCTTGCAGGCAGGGTTGGACGACATCTTCCCGGCGGGAAGGTCATCTTGTTGACACAAAATCCCAAAGACAAAATCTTTGAAGAGATCCAGTCCTATGATATGGAGCATTTTTTTGAGAGAACAAGCCAGGAGAGACGCGAGCTCCTCTATCCGCCCCACCGGAAGATAGCACTTCTGTCCCTATGGAGCCGGAAAGAATCGGTCATTCTGGAGGCATGCCACCAGGCTCTTTTTGAACGAAGCTCCTTGCCCGGCGTTGTGATCCAGGGCCCGGTAGCGGCTCCTGTTGCCAGGGCAAAAGGAGAGTTTCACTATCAGTTTCTTCTTCGCGCGGAAACCATTGCAGGAATTCACCAGGCCATTGACCGGGCCACGACCCTTTTTGGAGGGGTCAAAGGGCTTTCCGTCAACTGGTCGGTGGATCCTCCCGACCTGTTTTAGCAACTCTCTCCCGAAAATTTTCGAGATCCTCCGAAAAGGCCCTCTCTACCCGAAAGCGTTCAATCAGTTTTTCCAAAACAAGCTGTCCAAGAAGCCTTCCTGAGGATACCACCCAGACAAATGGCCGGTTGGAATGGAAAAGATCAAAGACCCTCTGGCTGATGCCAGGCTGGTCGATCGAAAGAACTTCTTCCCCTCCAAGCGGAACCATCAATTCTGCTACTGGATAAAGATGCCATGACTCAACAGGTTTTTTCCTGAGCGCTTTCCATTCCATTTTTCCGATGAGTATGCCCCGGTCATCAATGACCGGCAGGGAGGAAACGCCCTGACCACGGAATGATTCCAGCGCCCGGTCAAGGGTATCGTGCACATCAAGAGGTCTTACCGTGACCCGCATGGCCCAATCAATGCCCAAACCTTCAAGATAGGCTGCCATTCCCAGTCGCTCCCGCCAGGAAAAACAGCTCCTGATCAGCAAGATCCCCAGAACAACCATTGCAAATCCGGAAATAAAGCTTCCTCGCCCACTCAACAGGATTCCCGATACGGTCAGAAGCCACCCAAAAATCACTCCCCGTCGGAAATCCCTTTCCTCACCCGAATAATCCTCCTTTTTCTTCGATCCGAAACCAGACAAAAGAAGCGCTCCCATATCAAAGGGCAACACCGGAAGCATATTGATAAAAGCAAGAATCAGATTGGACTTTGCAAAAAAAAGCCAAAGTTCCCACTTGACAGGATCCCCCGCCCCATCAGGAAACCAGAAATAGAAGCCGGCGCCAATAACCAGATTCGCCAGGGGGCCAGCCATTCTCACGACCATGATCCTTGGGTCAGTGGCCAGCAGGGCATCAACTGTTCTCGGGCGACCTCCCCAGACGGAAAAAAGTTCACCATCGTAGGGAAAACGTGTCAGTTTTGATGCGACAATATGCCCGGCTTCGTGGATCAGGACAGAAAGGAGGAAGAGAAAGCAGACAAAAATTCCCGAAAAAAGATAGAACGACAGCGTGTGATCCGGAGCGATCCTGGGAAAAAGCTCAAATGATGATGCATAAAACAGGAAGATCAGGAGAAAAGGCCAGGACTCATCAAAACGGTGCCCTGCATTTTTTCTGTTCTTGGCGTTTTTTGACGGGATCATTTAAAAAAAACGTCTTCCCGTACGCAAGGATGGAATAAATTTTTTAAATGGCAGTCTTAGCAGCTTGATTCCTGCTGCACGCGAAAAAGAGCGATAATCATGGCGACCCGTCATGATCTGGGAAAACAATGTCAGAAGCTGCGGATAACTTGAAATAAGGCGATAGTAGATCGCGGGGAAGCGGTAAATCACCGCAGAAAGCCTTGACGCCTGAGCGAAATCTCGGAACATGTCCTGCCTGACCCAATTTGAATAGCTTTCGCTTGCCTTTCCCGGATCATTTTCCGCGACAATCGCCTGTACCGCCTTTGAAGCGGACAAGATAGCATAATAGATGCCCTCTCCCAGAAAGGGATCCACAATCCCGCCTGCATCCCCGACAAGAAAGAGACCTTCTATCGTCCCATGCTCCTTGACCGATTGCCAGGAAGGAATGACCCAGGTCGACACCTCACCATCAGAAGGATCTTCTTTTTCTCCACGAAAAGACTTCAGGAAGTCTCTCAAGGTTCTCACAGGAGAAGGCAACGGGTTCAACAAGCCGGCCACTCCAAGGGCTTTCCCCGGACCATCCTTCGGAAAGGACCATGCATAGCCTCCGGGAACCGAACCGATATCGATCAATACATACCTGTCATCCGTCGGTTCCGCCGCTTTCCCGAGAAGCTCGGATGATGGCCACCCCGAATGGCCGCTACTGTTCTTGCCGCTGCCTCTCGGGATTCTCCTGAACTCCCTTGGAGAACCGAAGAGAAGCCGTTTGACCTGACTTGTAATACCATCGGCGGCAATGAGCCTCTTTGTCTTGATATTCGCCCCGTCGATCAAGAGGGTGAAACCGATCCCCTCCTCATAGGCCAAGTCTTCCAGAGAGGAGCCGGTCTCAATCTCAGCACCCTCCCCCTTTGCCTTTTCAAATAAAAAATAGTCGAGCTGATCCCGATGGAACTGATAGGCGATGGGAACCCCCATATCAACGCTCTGGAAAAGACTGTCACCCATGGTTACCTGAACACCTGTCGTCAGGACATAGGGAACCTTTTCCCAGCCGGAGGGGAGCAGAGGGATTGCCCGGGCAGACAACCCGCCACCACAGGGCTTCCAGCGAGGGAATTGAACCCGGTCAATTCCCAGTACCCGCAATCCCTTTTCTCCCAGAAGACGAACCGCTGTCGACCCTGCAGGCCCCAGACCGACAACGACCGCATCATATTCCCGACAACTCAAAAGAGCCTCCGATATCCTTCAGGTAAAAAGAGACAGGCCTATACCTCACGGACCTTCGGCTATCAAAGGTTTGAAGTCCAGCCGATGTGATGTTGTGTCAAAAACGATGACAAAATTGAAAAAGCATTCACAAAAACAAGCAATCCCATGACAACAAGAACACCCCCGGATACTTTTGTAATCGTCGGGATCCATCTCGAAATTTGAGAAAATCTTCCCAAAAACGAGTTGAACATCACCGCAGAAACAAAAAATGGTACGGCAAGTCCAAGGGAATAAAAAGACAGCAGTTCAATCCCTTTCATCACATTTCCTTCGCTTCCCGCAAAAAACAGGATCGACCCGAGAATTGGTCCGACACAGGGAGTCCAGCCGGCGGCAAAACCCACTCCGATTAAAAACGTTCCGGCAAGGGTTGACGTCCGTTTTCTGGCCGGAAGCCGAAATTCTCTGTTCAGGAAAGGAACCTTCAGAATTCCTGCAATAAAAAGTCCGAAAATAACGATGATCAGGCCACCCACTCGACGAATAGCCTCCTGATAGGTCAGAAGAAACTCTCCGATAAATGAGGCAGATGCCCCGAATCCGATAAATAACGTGGAGAATCCGAAGATGAACGCGAGAGAATTCACAACAGTTGTTTTCGTCACTTCTGCTTTTTCGATTGTTCCATTTTTTCCGGTCAGCTGATCAAAGGACAAGCCGGTAATAAAAGAGATGTAGGATGGAACAATGGGAAGAACACAGGGAGAGACAAAAGAAACCATCCCCGCCAGAAAAGCCAGGGTAATCGAGAGAGGTTCATGATTCATCGGGAAGCTCCGGAAAAAAACTCTCTTGGAAGATATGTTTTTTGAAAATCAGGAGAGGTGAAGTTAATGGCGCCTTCCATGACCCACATCAGGTGTCCATTTGGAGATACGAGGGCAGTGGTCGGCAATCCTCTTACATGATAGGAGTCGGCCACTTCCCCAAAAGGATCGTTCAGAACAGTATAGGTAATATTATACTTTTTGAGAAAGGAAACTATTTTTTTATGGGAAGCCAGGCTTTCTGAAACCGCAAGAACAGTGATTCTGTTCGCAATGGAAGAATGGCTGAATCGTTCAAGATCTGGCATTTCCTTGCGGCAAGGGCCACACCATGTGGCCCAGAAATTGACCAAAACCCATTTTCCTCTCAAGGAGGAAAGGGTCCAAACCTTGCCGTTCATGTCATGAAGACTGAGATCAGGTGCAAGCTTTCCATCCGGAGTCGCCATAACAGGGCCAGCCGAAAAAAAAACCAGCCACCCGGTCAAAAACGTGACAATTCCCCTACGGAGGATTTTAGTAGCCACCACTTTTGGCCATTGGAGGATGCTGAGCCGCCTTTCGGGCAATATACTCTTCAGGCTTTTGGGGGCCTTTGTCCAACAACGTCAACATCGAATCCAGGTTCTTTTTCACCACCCAGTTCCGGGGACCGACAACATGTTCTGCAACAACACCATTTTGATCGATCACAAAAGTTTCCGGCACACCGGTAATCTTGTAGCGATGGTCAAGGGTATTAAGGGGATCAAGCGGCACGGGAAAATGAATGTTGTGCTTTTCCAGGAAAGGAGCAACCTGATTTTTATAAAACACATTATTCTCATTGACCGCCAAGAGTTCAAAATGGGAGCCGGCCTGCTCTTTCATCCCCTCATACATAATTTCCATTGAAGGCATTTCCTGTTTACATGGCTTACACCAGGTCGCCCAGAAATTCAGCATCACAACCTTGCCACGGTAGTCCGACAGCTTGATTCTCTTTCCATCTGCCGATTCGAGATCGAAATCCGGAGCCACCATCCCGACCTTCAACGGGGCAAAACGATATGTGGTTCCATAGTACCCCAAAACCAGCAGGATCAGGAAAACGGCAGTTGCCTGAGGCCAATATTTTTTTAAAGTCTCCAACTCATTTCCTCGCTAGGCAGCATATGCGTGAAGACCGGGAATAATAAAGCTCACACCCCAGTACAGAAATACAACAGAAGCAAAGCCGAGGATCGAAAACCAGGCGCTTCCCTTTCCTCTCAGACCTCTGGTCATTCTTGCATGGAGATAAGCTGCGTAAACGAACCAGGTGATCAGCGACCAGGTCTCTTTTGGATCCCAGGACCAGTATCCTCCCCATGCTTCGTACGCCCACATACCACCGAAAATCACGCCCAGGGTCAAAAGTGGAAATCCAACCATGACCGCTTTATAGGTCAGGTCGTCAAGAACATCTGTCGCCGGAAACTCCCTGAGAATCCACCCGGTCGTCCCTTTTTGTTCGGCGCGAAGTTTGAGCAAATAGATCATCGCAAGGGATGCCGAGATTCCGAATGCCGCATATGACATGAACATTGTAAACACATGAATTTTAAGCCAGTAGGAATTCAGGGCAGGATTCAGCGGCTCCACCATCTGGTAACGGTAAGGGAGCATCTTGGCAGCGCCGACAGCAAACATGACAAGCGTCAGGACAAATGCACCGGCCACCCTGACCTTGTATTTAAACTCCATCACCATATACCCGAGGATCGAAGCCCAGGAAAAGAGGAAAAGTGTCTCATACAAATTGGACCAGGGAGCATGGTGATCGGCAACACCCCGTCCCACCAGGGCGGCTGTGTTGACAACCCATCCCGAAAAGGTCACCGTCGAGGCGATTTGCCCCATTTCCTTTTTGTGGGAAATCAAAAAGAGAAAATAAAGAACCGTAGCGAGAAGATAAAGCCCGATCACCGTATTGTAGAGGAGAAAAGATGATCCGACAGAATTGATCAATGTCATGAAATAAACCCTCCTGTTCAGGGTAGGAGGCTCAACACCCCCAACCGATATCGATCTGGGAAAAAGAAAGCAGCTCCCGTTTGTTCATTCGTCTCAATTTAGAAACAGAAACTCAAGTCTCTCCCGCCAGCTTTCTCGTACCCGGTCCCGACAACATCGTTTCAAGTGGGGTCCCGGAGCCTTGCCCAGACTCAATTTCCTGGACAATTTCATTAAATTCCTTTTCAAATCCCAGCTTGTCCTTATGGCCAAATCCGCCAACGGACAGTTGCCATACCCCTGAGCTTTCCCTTGCCCTTACCCACAGCTTCCGGTGATAAACGAAAGAGGATAGGAACAGTCCGCCGACCAGAAGAAAGGAGCCGGCCAGTATCACATGAACTCCCGGGTCCTTGGCCACTTCAAGGCCCGTATACATGGGGGCCTCATAACCGCCAAGGATAAAAAAGTATGGCAGGGACTTCATAACCTGGATCTGGGGGAAGTTGTAGAACAGCCAGGGAGAACCGATCTGCTTTCCATTTTCATAGATGCCCAGCTGAATGGCCGGATTGTCTGACTTTTCCGATTTGCTGTAGACGGAATTTGTTTTTGGATCAAAGGCAAAATCTGCAACGTAACGGAGGATCTTGATGTTCAGATCCGTTCCCGGAGCTGGGGAAAGCGCCCCGCCCTTGAGCATAACCTGACCGAGGAACTGTTTCTTCTCCTTGTTGACGATCAGGATCCTGGCCTTGTCAACCCTGTCCCACGCCTCTCCATAGCTGGCCTGGTAAAATCTCAACCCATTGGTCTCCAGCGGATGATTCACGCTGATGACCTTGTGATCGATCACCTTGCCTGACTTCAACACATCAACGTCACTGAAAAAGCCCTTCACCATCCCGTTCGGATAGTGATCGATCCAGAACTTGTTGACCCGGAGGCTGAAGTTTCCCTGGGGCACAAAAGTTGTGGAGTGCACATAAAAAGTACCGAACAGCCTGAATCCGAGAAGACTTCCGATAAGTCCACCGGCGAGGATCAGGATGACAGACATATGTGCGACGTGGGAACCGATCCTCCCCATAACGCCCTTGTGGCCGAAGACAACAATATCGTTGCCATCCTTGACTTCGGTCACCTTGTACCTTTTCCCGGACAGGACCTTTTTCAGGTAAGGCCCCGGACCTTCAGGAAATCGAGCCGAAGGGATCGCCACATCAGCAAATTCACGCTGTTTTTTAAGAAATTCACGACTCACATTGACTTTTTCATGAAACATCGAACGCAATGTGATTGGGAAACGATTGTAAACACAGGAAACAGCATTGATACAAAGAATCGTCAGAAGGCTGACGTAGTACCAGCTGTGATAGATATCATCAATTTTCAGGCGAACGATCCAGCCGCCCCACTTTTCGCCATACCCCGCTATATAAAAAGGGGCATCCCTTCCCTGTTCAATAAACGTCCCGAATATGGTCAAAAAAGCCAGTATCAGGAACAGGGAAATCGCAAGGCGAAGGGAGGAAAGAACAGCAAGAAGCTTGCTCCCTCGGAACGTCCAGCCCTGATTCTTCTCAGGGGTGGACGACGGCTTTCCTGCATTTTCCTTTTTTTCAGCTTCCTGGCGATTTTCGTAATAACCAACCGCCCCGGTCATTTCAATTGTCTGTTGCTCATCAGGGGTCAAACCACCCGACATCCATGCCTCCTTCAAAGCCCGAAGCCTGGAGTAAGCGCAGCTTATCTTGGTATTTTGAGTTTAATATCTGATTGTTTTTTTAAGGTCACTCCGTTCGGAAACTATAGATCATCCACACCCTGATGGTCAATGATTCAAGCACAAAGCAAGCAGCCATCCCTCCACTTTTATCCTTTATCAGGGAGCATGACCTGCAATTAGATATTTTAACGTATTATCGGAGAATATTAATCCTCCACCCACCATCGGCGATGACTCATTTGCGTTCAGGGGATTGTACCAGCCGGCATTCAACCAGATGTGGTTGAGAAGGGTATAAGTGAAAAACGCCCTTACAAACGGATTGGGCGCTACCGGATTGAACGCACCGATATTATACATCGTCATGGTAAAGGTCAGGTTAGGCAACAGATAGACATCCGTTCCCAGACCAAAACTGTTTTCCACAAGCCCCGCCCTGATATCGAACCCATCGAACCGTTGTCCAAACTCAAGACTGAATCGCAAGCCGGAATTGTTGGCACTGATCGACGGTGGACCGGTCGTATAGGTTCCATTCGGGTTTTGTGTCACAGACGAACCCTGCTGATAGGTAGGGTTCGTTGAGTCCACAATCTGAAAGCGGTAAAACTTGTCTGAACGCGGATAAAGGTCAAGATCAAGAATGCCCGTCGATGTTCCGCCCCGGGTTGCAGTGAGATCTCTCATCCATATATTGAGACGCATCCGATCAGCCTTCTTGGCCTCCTTGCTCAAGGTTTTCAGCGTTTTATTCAAGTTGTCATAGAGCTCAGGGTCATTGACCAGTTTTCCGATCGTACCCTGCCCATCGTCAATCTTCTCAAGGATGCTGTCCAGATGTGAAGCCGCCTTGTTGGCCTTGTCGTAAAGAGCCCGATCGTTGACCAGCTTTCCTACCGTTCCAACTCCGCTATCGATTTTCTTTGAGATGGAATTGATCCGGTTCAGGATCTTGGGAGATTTATCCTTGAGGTTTTTCGTGAAATCATCGAGGTTTTTCGTGAGCCGGGCAAGATGTTTTAGCGTATCCTGCAACTCGATTTTCCCTTTATCCGAGGCGATTGCCAGACGGAGAGAAGCGGTGATGGCCTTGATATCAGCCGAAATCTTCTGAAGCCTTGCGACCAGCTTGTTCACGCTGACCGTCTCTCCCGGGGTCTGAATCGTCGACTTCGGGGCAAGATATCCCGAGTTTTCAATCCCTGACAATGTCGCATCCGGAGAACTCGGCTGATTCGATGGTGCAGGAGGAGAGGGTGGTGAGGACGAAGGAGGCGGGTCGGCCCATGCCTTTTTAATCGACAAAAGCCCGGAGAGAGAAAAATCTGTATGATTTTCTAAAATCCCGCTTTTTATAAAGGGCTTTCCCGATGGCCCCGGCATCAGCTCAATGTAGACCTTACCGAGAAAACCGTTTGAATAGATCAGGGGATGAACATCAGAAGGAATACTGATCCCCGGAAATATCGTCATTTCGACGTGCGCTTTTCCGCTCTGACCCAGCGTTATATTCGTCACTTCCCCAACCTTGACCCCTGCGACCCGGACCGCCGCCCCTTTCTCCAATCCGTCTACCGTCTTGAAGTCGGCATAAAGGAGATAACTCCCTTTTTCATTGAGATGCCAATGCCCGAATCGAACCGACAGGAGAACGGCCGCGATAATCGCCAATACCACAAAAATTCCAAGTTTTGCTTCCGAGGTCCAGTTCATATCCGTTCCGATTTCTTTCTCTTTTTGTTCATTCTGGTCCTCGCCTTCAATCAAAAATGAGGGGATATTTGTCCCAGCAGTCAAATAACACTGATGGGACCTGCCGTATCACCAGAAATAAACTGGCGAACGACAGGGTCTTCGGATGCCTGGATTTCTTCGGGCGTCCCGGAAGCCTGAATCACTCCCTGATAAAGAAAGATAATTTTGTCCGCGATCCGGAAAGTGCTTTTCATATCATGGCTGATCACAAGGCTCGTTACTCCGAGATCCGATCGCATTTTCAAAATCAGTTCATCGATCGCGGAGGAAAGGACCGGATCAAGACCGGTCGTCGGCTCATCGTAGAGAAGAATCCCGGGCTTCATCGCAATCGCCCTGGCAATCCCAACCCTCTTCTTCATCCCGCCGGAAACCTCCGACGGCATTTTCTCTCCGACACCTTTGAGCCCAACCCGTTCCAGCGTTTCTTCCGCAATCCTGATGATCTCCTTCTCCCGGAGACCAGAATGCATCCGAAGAGGAAAAGCAACATTTTCACGGAGAGACATGGAGTCGAACAAGGCTGCTTCCTGAAAGACCATCCCCATTCTCATGCGAACCTGGTCCATATCAGAACTGGATAGATTCATGATCGGCTGTCCACCGACAAGGATATCTCCAGAATCAGAAACAAGAAGCCGCATGATATGTTTCAGGAGAACCGACTTTCCCTGCCCCGACCCTCCGATCACGACAACAGTCTCGCCTTCCGGGACCTTGAAGGAGATTCCTTTCAGGACCTTCTGGCGGCCAAAGGATTTCGTCAGGTTCTCTATCGAAAGGTCATTGCCGATATTCATGTTGAGCGCCTTCTAGTACAACCATGATGTCAGAAAGTAATCACTCACCAGGATCGCCATAGATGATGCCACGACAGCAACGGTAACTGATCGACCAACGCCCGCAGCTCCTCCTGATGCATAAAACCCCATATGGCAGGAAAGGAGGGAAAGCAATCCGCCAAAAACAGCGCTTTTGACCAGACCGGAATAAAAGTCATGAAGATTGACATACTCGGCGATTCCCCTCACATAAGAATTATGGGGAAGACCGAGAAGGATCACCGCCACAAAATACCCGCCGGCAATTCCGACCAGATCCGCAAGGGCGGTCAAAAGAGGCAGTGCTGTCAAACCGGCAAAAACTCTTGGAGTCATCAGGTATGTCTGCGGGTTCACAGCAAGGCTCGTAAAAGCATCGATCTGCTCCGTAACCCGCATCGTCCCAAGCTCAGCAGCCATGGCAGAGCCGGATCTTCCTGCGACCATCAGGCCTGTTATCACAGGACCCAATTCCCGTGTCATCGAGAGAGATACGACCGCGCCCACAAGACTCTCGGCATTAAATCGCCGGAACCCGATCCAGGCCTGGAGCGCAAGCACCATTCCTGTAAAAAACGCTGTCACAATGACAACAAGGGACGAGTCTGCACCGACCCGCACAAGTTCGATCAGGTAGTTTTTCACCTTGAAAGCAGGGCGAAAGAGTCCTCCAAAAGAAAGGGTTGCCGAAGAGGTCAAAAGTCCAAAAAATGTAAACAGCCTTAAAAACCGCTTTCCTATCCAGTCAAGGATCCTCATGAATTGGTATCTCCGTCATTGGGTCTTCATGATAGAATCGCGGGGATCGTCTCCCCAGGAGACACAAGATTTCATAAGGAATCGTTCCGGAGATCCCGGCAACATCCGCTGCTGTCATCGCTCCTGTTTTTCCGTTGCCAAGGATTGTGATCCAGTCACCGATGCGATGTCCCCCTCCCTTTCCGAGGTCGACCATGACCATGTCCATGCAGACACGCCCCAAAAATGGCAAACACCGCCCCTGGGCATAGCCCCAGCCCCGGTTTGAAAGAAGTCTGGGAAGACCATCCGCATACCCCATTCCCACGACCCCTACGGTTGTATCCTCCTGGAGGCGAACCGTTGATCCGTAAGAAATACCTGAACCCCGGGGGAGATTCCGGACAGAAAGAAGGCGGGACTCAACCTTCATGCAGCCGGTCAGGTCCAGATGATTATCCCTGCTTTCTCCTTCAAATCCATAAAGAAGAAGGCCTGGCCTGACCCAGAGTCGCATCCTTTTTTTCAGCCCAGGAGTCAATCCGTCGAGATGGTTTTGCCACCCTCCGGACAGGATTGCAGCGCTATTGCCCGCATGAACCACAACATTTGACGGCAGAAGACCTTCCCTCTCAAGCTCCATCATGGGTCGGGAAAGTTTTTTCCAGGCCTCAATCGTTCCTGGCAAGTCCTCTCCTGAGGCAAAGTGCGTCATAATACCTTCGATCTCCAGCTCCGGACGATTTTTCAAGAGAGAAATCAGCTCCGATACCTGGCCTGGCAAAAATCCGAGCCGCCCCATCCCGGTATCAAACTTCAGATGAACCGGAACCTTCCTGGAGACCTCTTTTTGGGGGATCGATCCGACCTGGTCAAGATGATGAAGGACAGGCGTCAATCGGGAAGCAACAACTGATTCCCATTCCCCGGGCAAAAAACCCGACATGAGAACAATCCGGCCATTTATTCCCTCATGGCGAAGTGCCATGCCCTCTCCCGGAGACATAACAGCCAAACCTTCAGAGGCTTCCCTCGAAAGAGCCCGGGAAACCCTGACCATGCCGTGACCATAAGCATCGGACTTCACCACAGGCAAAATACCTGTCCCGGGTCCCAGATGGCGCCGAATGGTTTTCAGGTTGGATATGATCATTCCCAGATCAATGAGAACCCGACTTTTTTCAATGATCTGGGAGGGAGGCTCGGATTTCAAGTTTTGTTGACCTGTTTGGCAAGAAGACATGATTGGCGGGAAGACCTCGATTATGTGGTCAGAATTTCCTGCTCTTTCTTGTGCGAAAAATCATCCACCCTGGCAACAGACTGATCAATCATTTTCTGAAGCTCGTCCTGGAGTTTTTTTAAACGATCTTCAGGAATCAATCCTTCAGACTTTTTCTTCTTCAGGTCATCATTTGCTTCCTTGCGAATGTTGCGAAGGGCGATCTTGGCTTCTTCGGCCATTTTCTTCAAGTGTTTGACCAATTCCTTCCGGCGATCCTCTGTCATTGCAGGCATGACGATGCGGATCATCTTCCCGTCACTCTGGGGAGTAAAGCCCATGTTGGCGGCCATGATGGCCTTCTCGATTTCCGGAACAAGCTTTATTTCCCATGGCGTGATGGTAACAATCCGGTTTTCAACGATATTAAGCGTTGCGATTTTGTCCAGGGGCGTCATGTTTCCATAATAAGAAACCTTGACATTCTCAAACAGAGAAAGAGAAGGACGCCCTGTCCGGAGGCTCTGGATGTCCTTCCTGAAAAACTCAACCGCCTGATCGAGAGGTCCCTGATATCCCTTGAGCTCACTGTCCATATTCATTCACCCTCAAATTAAAGAAACCCGAAACAAAAACATCTCAACGCACAAGCGTTCCCAGCTGCTCTCCCTGAACAACCCTCACAATATTTCGATCCTCCGTCAGATCAAAAACAATGATTGGAAGGTTATTGTCCATGCAAAGGCTGACCGCTGTTGCATCCATGACCTTCAGTCTTTTTTCAAGAACCTCACCATAGGTCAGTTCAACATACCGTGTCGCATCCTTGTTCTTCTTGGGGTCATCCGAATAGATTCCGTCAACTTTGGTCGCTTTAAGGACAACCTCTGCACCGATTTCCATCGCGCGAAGTGCCGCAGCCGTATCTGTCGTAAAATAGGGGTTACCGGTTCCTGCGGCAAAAATGACAACTCTGCCCTTTTCGAGATGCCTGACGGCCCGCCTTCTGATATAGGGCTCGGCAAGGGCCCTCATTTCTATTGCGGACAGAACTCTTGTCGAAACTCCCTTACGTTCAAGGCTCGACTGAAGAGCAAGGCTGTTCAGGACGGTAGAAAGCATTCCCATGTAATCGGCGGAGGCCCTGTCAATTCCCTGCTGGATACCGGAAAGACCGCGAAAAAAGTTTCCACCCCCTATAACAATGCCAATTTCTTTGCCCAGACGGGAAAGCTCCTGAACCTCACCGGCAATCCGATCCATAACATCGGGATCTATCCCGAAAGACAGGTCACCCATGAGGGCTTCCCCGGAGAGCTTCAAAAGGACCCTCCGGTACCCTTCACTCATCCGTTTGTCTCCCCGATCTGATAACGCACAAATCGGTTCACGATGACGTTCTCACCCAGCTTGGCAATGGCGGCATTTACAAGATCCTTGACTGTAATACCAGGATCCTTGACGTAAGCCTGCTCAAGAAGACAGGACTCCTGAAGGAACTTGTCGAGTTTGCCCTCAACAATCTTGGCCCTGACATTTTCAGGCTTGTCCTTGGCTTCTTCCAGAAATCGCTCCCGGGCTTCAGCAATGATTTTCTCGTCCATATCTTTCCGGTCAACCACTTTGGGAGACGCCGCAGCAATGTGCATTGCAAGATCCTTCGTCAAGGTCTTGAAGTCTTCAGTTCTGGCCACAAAATCGGTTTCACAGTTCACTTCGATCAGGACACCGATCTTGCTTCCCGCATGGATATAGGACGAAACCAGTCCCTCCGACGTTTCCCTGTCGGATTTCTTTTGGGCATGAAGGGAGCCTTTTTGCTTCAGTATTCCGAAGGCTTTTTCCATATCACCGCCAGCATCGGCCAGTGCCTTGCGGCACTCCATGAATCCAGCCTGGGTTTTGTCTCTCAACTCTTTGACTAACTGTGCAGATATCTCCAAGAACAACTCCTTGATTGTTGTGGAAGGGGATTTCCCTTCCACAAGGATGGTCTCTCAGGTGGACAAAGGAAGATCTTGTAAAAAAGGGGCTTATGCCTCCGAGGCCTGGGAATCAGACTCTTTCACTGCTTCAGGCTCAGAAAAACTCACAGGAGCGGCCTGGCCAGACAAGGCCCCGGAAAGGACTGCGTCTGCGATTCCAGCGGTCATCAACCGGATCGACCTGATTGCATCATCATTGGCAGGAACAGGAAACTGGATCAGGTCAGGATCACAGTTGCTGTCGACCATTGCAATAACCGGAATACCGAGACGATTAGCCTCATGGATCGCAATGTGTTCTTTTTTAGGATCAACAACAAAGATGGCTCCAGGAAGACGGTTCATGCCGCGAATTCCGGAAAGGATGGCCAAAAGTTTCCGATGTTCCTTGTCGAGGATTGCCACTTCTTTTTTGGGTAGACGGGCGATCTCACCGGCCTCGATCATGGACTCGATCTTGTTCAGACGATCAACGGACTTCCTGACCGTCTGCAGGTTGGTCAGCATGCCGCCCAACCACCTTTCGGTGACATAATACATCCCGCAACGATCAGCTTCCTGCTGGATGATGGGCTGAGCCTGCCGCTTTGTCCCGACAAAAAGGACCGACTTCTTGTCCTTGACCAGGTTTCGGATAAAATCCTTGGCAGCCTTGAATCGTTTGGCGGTCTGCTGAAGATCCAGGATATAGATCCCGTTTCGTTCGCCATAGATAAACCGTTTCATTTTCGGATTCCATCGTTTGGTCTGATGGCCGAAATGAACACCTGACTCGAGCATTTCCTTGATTGTTGTTTCTGTCATCTGAAACTCCTCTTCAATTTTTGGGGTTCTGACCAGAACCGATACCCGTTGTCAATGTGCCGAGATGCCATCTGCACGATCAATGACCAACAGGACCCCGAAGACGCCGGCTGGCTCCTGAAAAAAAGCCGGGAAAGGACGTCCCATGGTTCTGGAAATACCGATTTACTGTTGCATCTCTGTACGGCCCCGCCCTCTGTATCGCGTCGGATAATGAGGAAGGCATCTTTTCATTGTCCGACAAAACCACCATGAAAATCAAACAGCATCCGGGGACGAATCAATGGAATGGACCATCCTAGCCAACATGCAAACAACTAGTCAACATACGAACTATTTCAAGGTAGAGTTTATTTCTGCCCCCATCCCGGAGATCAGGTCCTCCCTTTATAGCCGGCATTGATTCTCACATATTCGTATGACAGGTCTGTGGTCCAGTATTCCGCTGTCATCTGCCCCATTCCAAGATGCACTGTCACTGTAATATCGGATTTTTTCAACACTTCCATCGCTTTTTCCTCCTGACCATCGCCAAGACCGATACCATGGTCCACCAGGGCAACATCCCCCAGCGCAACAGAAACCTTTTCCGACCGGACCGGAACCCCGGCATTTCCAATCGCCGCCATAATCCGCCCCCAGTTCACGTCTTCCCCATAGAATGCGGTTTTCACCAGCAGGCTTCTCGCAATCGTCGAGGCGATTTTTTTTGCATCCCCTTTGGAGCGCGCACCCTGAATCACAATATGCAGAAACTTTGTCGCCCCCTCCGCATCCTTCAAAAGAAGCACGCGAAGCTCGGAGGCCACCTCCATCAATGCCTGGGTAAATTCCCGATGGAGCTGTGACCCCTTGGTGATCAAAGGATTTTTTGCCATCTGGTTGGCCATCAGGTATACACTGTCATTGGTGCTGGTATCTCCATCGACTGACAGCGTATGAAACTGATCCTCCACGACCTGATGGAGAGATGCCCTGAGTGCCTCTTTTTCGATAACTGCATCCGTCGTCATAAAAACAAGCATCGTAGCCATGTTGGGATGGATCATCCCAACCCCTTTGGCCGCTCCTCCTATTCTGACCACCTCCCCTCCGATCGTGACCTCTTTCTGGGCGGACTTCGGATAGGTATCGGTCGTCATGATCGCTTTTGAAAAATCAGTATCACCTTTGGGGGAAAGTTTTGCTGCCAATGAGGGAAGAGATTCCAGGATGGGAGCCATCGGCAATGGCCTTCCAATGACCCCGGTCGATGCCGGCAGAATTTTCTGCGCCGAACACCCCATATAGTGACCCACTTTTTCTGTCAACAGCATGGCATCGGCCATTCCCTGATCACCGGTACAGGCATTAGCATTTCCGCTATTGACGACAATTCCCATCGCAACACCCCTCCGGGCCCTTCTCTGGGAGATCTGCACGGGAGGGGCCTTCATCTTGTTTGTCGTAAACATTCCCACAATCAGGGAATCCTTCTCCGAGACAAGAAGGCCAAGATCCAGTGCACCCTTTTTCTTGATGCCGGCATGAATTCCTGCGGCCAGAAAACCTTCAGGAAAAGTGACTCCACCACGTTCTTTTTTTGCCATCAGATCTCTCTC
This sequence comes from Nitrospirota bacterium, assembly GCA_021816465.1. GTDB lineage: Bacteria > Nitrospirota > Leptospirillia > Leptospirillales > Leptospirillaceae > Leptospirillum. The sequence goes on along the minus strand of JAKAYF010000001.1, from coordinate 18,961 downwards.
CAGTTTTCCTATGGATAATAACCCCAAACAGGCAATCCCAATGTCTCATCTTCCCCGATGACGAGGTTCATCGATTGAATGGCCTGGCCGGCAGCCCCCTTGACCAGATTGTCAATTGCCGTCATCACAACCACCAGTTCTTTGCCCATCGCAGCATGAATATCTACCCTGTTGGTACCCCGGACATGCGCGGAACTCGGAGGACTGTCAACAATCCTGACAAAGGGATTTTGTTTTTCATACTCCAGAAGGAGGGATGTGACCATCCCGGCTGTCACATGGCTTAAAAGCGGGAGATAGATGGTCGAGATTAATCCCCTGTTCACCGGAATGAGATGCGGCACAAAAACGACATTGACCGATTCGCCCGAAACAATTTTCATCGCATGTTCCATTTCCGGAACATGTCGGTGCAGGAGAGGCTTGTAGGCCTTCATACCTTCTGCTATTTCCGGAAAATGCGTATCAATCGTCAGACCTCTGCCAGCTCCGGATACACCTGATTTCCCGTCCACGATCAGCGGCGTCTTTCCCAGAAAACCCGCTTTCAGAAAAGGAAGAATGCCCAGCAGCGCTCCAGTCGGAAAACACCCCGGACTCCCGATGTAGCGGGATGATGCAATCGATTCCCTACTCCATTCCACAAGTCCATAGGAAGACATGGGCAGAGTTTCCGGAGCTCCATGGTCCATACGGTACACCCTCCTGAAATCGTCAGGATCGGAGAATCGGTAATCCGGACCGAGATCAATCACGACAGGATGCGGCCTTGGAAGCGTCGAGACAATTCGGGACGACATTCCTGCCGGAAGGGCTGTAAAGAGGATATCCAGATCATTCCAGGAGGAAACATCAGACGTTTTTTCAAATATTCCAAAGTCCGGCAAATGGGGAAACAGGGAAGACAGACGCTCTCCGGCATTCGATTCGGCACTCAGTCTTCTGACTGAAACCTTCGGGTGCCCCATCAGAAGACGAAGCAGCTCTCCGCCTCCGTAACCGGATGCCCCGGCGATACCCACGCTTACTTTCTTTGACATCAGCACCTCTTCAGCAAAAAAAAGGGGAGGTTTTCACCTCCCCTTTCAAAAAATACCAAGAGAATATATTTCTTGGAACAGATACTATCTCTTCGAAAACTGGAAGCGTTTTCTTGCACCCTTTTGTCCGTATTTTTTGCGCTCCTTGATACGGGCATCGCGGGTCAGGAAGCCTTCTTTTTTAAGAGCCTCCCGGAGTTCGGGATTGATTTCAAGAAGAGCCCTGGAAATTCCATGACGGAGAGCCTCCGCCTGACCGGTCAAGCCACCACCGCTCACTCTGGCAAAAATATCGAGCTTGCCACCCATCTGGGTAATCTCAAGGGGTGCCTTAACCTGATTTGACCAGAGGAGCCGGGGAAAATATTCCTCGAGCGGACGATCGTTGATCAGGATATTCCCGCTACCGGCCTGTATCCGGACCCTAGCGATCGCGCATTTGCGCTTTCCAGTGGCATTTCCGCGACCTTCATCCATCTGGTCCTTGCTTTCACGTTCCTTGTGTTCCCGCTCCATACTAAACTCCTGTCTGGACTGTTACAGGTGACTGGGCCGCATGCTGATGCTCAGGTCCTGGGAAAATCCGAAGTCTGGTCATGTAAACCTTGGCCAGCTTGTTTTTTGGAAGCATGCCCTTTACAGCATGGCTAAGAATATACTCGGGCTTGCGCTCCCGCATCTCACCGGCAGTGGTCTCCCTGAAACCGCCAGGATAACCGCTGTGGCGATAATACATTTTGTCTGCCCACTTCTGTCCTGTGAGGGCAATCTTGGAAGCGTTCACAACCACCACATAATCCCCAAGGTCCTGATGTGGGGTATAGCAAACCTTACCTTTTCCACGAAGGATCCGAGCGGCTTCAACGCTCAGTTTTCCAACTGTCTTCCCTGTTGCATCGAGAAGATACCATTTTTTCTGGCCGACCTCTTCAGGGTCGGCGATCCGCGTTGTCTTCTGAATCACGGCTTTAAAAACCTCCTGTTCCGGCCCCCTAGGACCGGATAATTACCGGTTTGGCCTCCACTGTCTGAAGAGGAATCGCATCAGCAGACAAGGTCGGCAACATGCCACGCATGGCTTTATGGACCCGATCAAGATCCTTGCTCACAAGAACCCCGATCTGGGCGATGGACGAGTAAAACGATCCGTCCTGACGATCCAGGAATAACTGGACCAGGGTTGGTGGATTCAAACCCTGATCTGTCAAGGACTTCCTGAGTCCCTGAATGCGTTCAAAAAAAACTTCTTCCCCCTGGCGGGCTTTTTCCATGGCGGGAATGATCACACAGTCCACTTTCCCTTTCAACCATTCCAGAGGCGAAGGAGCGGAATCGGAGAGATCACCGAACGGAATAACATTCAATCCCAGTTCGGACAGAACAGCGTTAATCTGCCGCCCATATTCCGTTTCGAGCAGAAAGCGGGGAACAGCAACAGAGTACTTGAGCCCACCGGAAGAGTTTCGCTGGATCTCGCGGGATTTCCGGTAGAGGTCATCCCTGAGACCATCGAGCCAGTATTGATTCTCGGCCTTCCAACGGCTAAGAAGCCGGTTCGCCCCGTACTGGATGATCACAGAAGAAATATCCATCCGCATCAACGAGCGAAAGATGGTCTTCCACGAGTAAAAGCTGACCATTCCGTCAATTGCCGACTTGTTCAGTTCATATGCGGTCATGTTTCTTGGACGATAGACAACATGATGGCCATCGTACAAGCTCCAGTCCTTAGTCAAAAGCTCCCGGGCTCCGGTTGCATAAAGCCGGTCATAGTCCGGCGAACCCGGCAATGGAGTCAGAATCATCAGCTGGATGGACTCCATCCCCCACTTTTCGGCAAATCTCGCTGTTTCGATAATCGTCTCACGATCGTCGAAGTCAGACCCGACGACAAACATTCCGTGAATGCGGATGCCTGCCTCCTTGAACTTCTGGATCGAAGACACGATCTTTTCATATGTCTGACGCTTGTTGAACAGGTCAAGCGTTTTGGGATTGATCGACTCAAACCCGACAAATACGTTAAAGCAGTTACTTGCCTTGAACAGTTCAAGCAGTTCGGGATCAAATGCCGTTTCTATGCGAACCTGGGCACCCCACTGCGGGGTAAGCCCCTCTTCTATCATCCTTCGCAAAAGGTCCTTGGTCCTCTTGCGGTTCGCCGAGAAAAGATCATCAGCGAAGAATATGTACTTCGGCTTGTTCACCCGAATTTCGTCAAGGACCCGATCGATCGAGTGCATTCTCATTCCGTGGCCATACATCCCCGGAACAGAACAAAACGAACAGGTAAAAGGGCAACCACGGGAAGTCGCTATCGAGATCAGCCCGCCATTCTTCCACCCGTGCACCAATCCGTAATCAGGAATGGGATTGGAGTCCAGATCTTCCTTGAGAGGCCTGTCCGGATTATGGGCCTTCCGCCCATTCTTCCAATAAGACAAACCTTTGATATCTGAAAGGACAAAGGGAGCCTGCCCCTCATTCCCCGGAGCAGACGATTTCCATGGCCCCCAGTTCATTGCACTTATCAGCTCAAACAGTGACTCTTCGCCTTCTCCCCTGACGACGAAATCTGCATGGTCCAGCGCCTCGTCCGGAAGAAATGTCACATGTGTCCCGCCCAAAACAACGGGAATTCCCGTACTTCTGACGGCATCTGCCAGACGGTAAGACTGTGGGGCAGTAGACGTCAGGAGCGAGATTCCGACGACATCGGCGGAGAATACCTCCGCCATGTCGATTGGTGCGATATCTTCAATAAAAACCTTTACATCCCAGCCGATATCCCGAAGCATGGTTCCCAGCAAGATCACGCCGAGCCTCGGGATGGCAAACTGGCTGTAAACATGGAGATGCGACGACTTTGGTTCAATAAGAACAAATTTCTTCTTCACGTTACGAACTCCTCTCCTTTTGTCAGGATCGGACTGCAACGACACCTTCCCGCAGGAAGGAAGAATCAGCCGTTCGGATGAATCCGATCTTTCTTTGCAAGAAGCTCTTCCTGGGTTTCCACATATTCGGGGTCCAGGATACAGCACTCATCAATGGGGCAAACAGCGGCACACTGGGGATCCTCATGGAAACCGACACACTCGGTGCAGAGCTCGGGATCGATGATATATACGGGATCCCCTTCACTGATTGCATCGTTTGGACACTCAGGAATGCATGCACCACAAGAAATACAGTTGTCTTCGATCTTTAAAGACATAACCAGGATCCTCCTTGACAATATAAATTATGTTCAGGGTTACACACCATGCAATAGCGAATTTTTACTGCCACCATCGGGGCAGCACCGCATGCACCGCATCATGCATGCCGGCAGAGGCCAGAATGCATGATGCTATCCAAAAAACTCCAACACATATACGCTTTATACACTAACGGAGCAAATTCACGCTACTTTTTTGTACCCAGGGCAATAACCCAAAGGTCTCCAATCCTACATCCTAGACCTTTCACTTTGCAACTTTCACATAAGACATGTTGCACAGACCCTTGCTTGGAGTTAGCGATCTTCATGTAATACAATGCCCGGACTGGCAGAAAATCCAATAATGACAATCCGGTCAAACATCCCCTTATTCAATACGTCCTGGATTGATTGTATACGAACGCGTCACCCATTTCTCAAGAAGGGACCGGAACGATGATTTCAAACACAGAACAATCCGTCACGAAAAAAAACACTCCCGGCTATCCCGGAGTAAACATCCTGTCATTCTTTTCACTGATCCTGGCGTTTTTGACACTGACCGCCTCCTGCACCCCACAATCCCAAAAAGGGCCGGAACTCAAAGGCACCATCAGCCTTGCCCCCAATGTTCCGCTCTGGATGCTTCACGGTGATCTGTCCGTTGTGGTCTTCATGAAAGGAAGCACCTCCCCCGCTTACCTTCCTGTTGCCATATCCATCTACCCGCATCCTGTCTTTCCGCTCACTTTTGAAATCGATCAGGACAATGTCCGACTTTCCGGAATAAAGCTCTCCGGCAATGTCAAGGTTCAGGCACGCCTCAAGCTGTCCGGAACCGAACAGGACTCTCCTGCGACCGTCTACACATCCGGAGTTCCCTCCGATGGACAAGTCGACGGCCCCCCCGTCTCCCTGACAATCAGCCAGGAATCCCATTCGTGACCGTCCAGAAAGAAATCCTTCTTTCAAAACTCATGCTGTCAATGCATATGGGCGTCTCCGACAAGGAACGCTCTCAGCCCCAGAACATTCTGCTTTCAGGCGTTTTCTCCCTCGATCCGAAACGCAACTCGTCCCATATCACGGACCGGATCGACGATACAGTCGATTACGCCCTCCTGGCCACAACCATCAGGGAACACTCAATCTCCCTGAAACCGTATCTTCTTGAAAACCTCGGGTATTCACTGGGCAAGAATCTCCTTGATCTCTTCCCTGGCATTTCCGCGATTTCACTCACCCTGACAAAAGTTCCATCCCCTCTCCTGACAGAAACGGGAGCGGATGTTTCCGTCAGAATCACACTCAACAGAGAAGGAACTATCTGACATGTTTCACCCTGGCGTATTCGGAACGCTCCTCCTGGAAACATCGGCGGGAGGACTCTACCTCCTCTCCTTCATGAATCGCTTTGACCGGGTCAGCAGAACCTTTTACCGGCTCCACGGAACGCTTTTCCTGATTCTCTCCGGTCTGGCCCTTTTCTTCATGGGACCCACAACCTATACGGGACTCCTTTCCGAAAACCTCCATCATGTGGGAAACGTTTCAGTTCTCTCGCTTGCCGCCGGAATCATCGTCCTCATCCTTTACAACGTTATCGTTTATTTTGGCAATTGGAAAACGCAACAACCAAGATCCCGCCAGGTTGTCACCGTCGCAGCCATCCTTCATCTTCTTTCCCTCTCGTGCCTCATCCTGGCACTTCTTCCGGAATGGTCCCCGTCACCCAGAAACCTGCTGCTGGTGTTCTCTTTTCTGGGTTCCGCTTTTTTGCTTGGGGTCGTCCTTCTTGCCATGAACATGGGACATTTTTATCTGACAAACCCGACACTTCCCATTGAACCTCTTTTGTTTCTGACAAAAATCATGCTCTGGGTGATGGTCTTTGTCACAGGAATAACACTTCTTGAAACCGGATATGATCTCAGCGTCAGCCCGGATTTTGCCCAGGCACTGAAACTTGAATCATTCGAAGGACTCTATGTATGGGGAAGGCTTTTGCTGGGCATTATCGGTGGGCTGGTGATTTCCGTCCTGTCCCTCAAGACCGTCAAGATGCACGCCACGCAGGCAGCAACTGGCCTTTTATACGTAGCGTTACTCTTTATCCTGTTCGGACAGGCCTTTTCAGGCTTCCTGTTTCTCGAAAACGGCATTCTGCTCTAGGAGCCTGGGAAATAAGAAAAATCAAAAATCGGTCCGTCAACCGGATGACGCCCGTTTTTCACGCTCACATTTCCTCCGATCGCTGTCAGAGTTGGAGTTTTTTCGGACTCCCCTCTCCATCTGACCGATATTTGATCAAAAAAGGGAAGATGCCCCCTTTCAGAGGGCATTTTCCGCCATCATTCCCGGAAAAAGGCCGCGGGGAAAGGCCGCTTTAGGGAATGTTCCACGTTTTTTATCTCGGCCCGCGCCCTCCGGCGCCGGTCCGTTCACGAGGCGCTGTTTCCAGGCCATCAGCTTCTTCAGGTTGAACGCCCCGCACACCAGATTCCATTCGCTCTGAACCTTCTCTAACCCCCGACAGAAAAAGTGCACAAACCCCATGCCGGACTTGATCTGCCCGAAAACTGGCTCGACCGTCGTTTTCCGGCGCCGATAGACCGCTTCGTTCTCCTTTTGCTTCTGCCGGAGTTTGAAACGGGCCCAGGCTGTTTCTTCCACACGCAGTTCTTCGGGACAGCCGCAGGCACATTCTTCCTCGACTGCCCGATAGGTCCGCTTCTTCCCAAAGCTTGAGTAGATCCAGACGAAGAGGATCCCGTGGGAACAACGGAGGGTGTCCAGCGATCCTTCCGTCTCCTCCAGAACGAACCCGGAGAGAAGAGGGGGCGCTTCCTCCTCTCCCTCCGCTTTTTTCCTCTCCCGGGCGGTCGCCACCACCGGGATCACTCCCGCCTTCTCACAGGCTTCCAGGGTGTGCACGTTTCCATAGCCCGCATCGGCCACCAGCATCTCGGGGCGTTCTCCAGCCGTTTCCTTGATCTTTTCAAGCATCCCTTCCACCGCCCGGCTGTCGCTCACCGTATTGATCAGGGTCGTTCCCAGAATGATCTGAGACCCCATGTCCACCGCCACCTGTGCGTTGTACACATATTCCGTTCCCTCGCTCTTCTTCGAGAAGACACGGGCCTCCGGATCCGCAAACGAGATCTGCTTCGTGTTCTCGATCGCCTTTCCCGGATTTTCCTCAGCCTCCCGTTTTTCGAGCTCCGCCTTGGCGGTCTGGATCTTCTTCCGTTTTTCTTCCCGGAGCGCGATCTCCTCCTTCGCCCGGATGATCGTTTCCTTGCGGGCGTTCCCATCCGCCAGCGCAGCTGGCAAGCTTCCGGATTTCTCCGGCGTTCCCGCTTCCCGACTGTCCTCCTCCTCGGCCTTCTTCATCCAGAAGTCGATCTCGCTCTTGAGCCTCTCTTCCTCCTCTTGCATCCGGCCGTAGCTCATCGCCTTGTGCTTGGAGGTGTCGGAAAGAACCTTCGTCCCATCCATCGCCACGTTCCCAAGTTTTGCCAACCCCATCGTTCGGGCCAGGAGCACCGTCTCCTTGAAGACCGTTTCCATTCCCTCCCGGTGTCGTTCCCGGAATTCGATGAAGGTCCGGTAAACCGGCGTCTGCAGCCCCGACAGATACAGGAACGGGAGCGACTCCTCGCAGGCCTTGGCCAGCTTGCGCGAACTGAAGATTCCTTCCGTGAATCCGTACAGGATCACCTTCAGCATCATCTTCGGATGGTAGGCCGCCGGGCCCATCCCGCTATACCGGGCATAGAAGCTCGACAGATCCATCTGGTCGATGATGTCGCTGATGATCCGTGATTGATGGTCCACCGGAACAAATTCTGACAAGGCCCGGGGAAAAAGAAAGTTCAGATTCTGATGATAGGGAAGGAACATGCATCCTCCAAAGATGGCGTGGTGGAAAATCAAGCCGGACTATTTTTATAAGTATATATAATTATTGAATAATAGTCAATGCCCATACCAGAATGGTCATATCTTTGACAGATGTCCCTTCCTTTTTTGTGCTTTTATGTACCTATTTCCCAGCCTCCTAGGAGTCCCGGACGCTCGAACCGCTGACATTCTCAAAGACCATTGCCCCACGGAAAACCATGGGGCAATGCAGTAAACATCCTGAAAATCAGGGCGCAATAACCGAAAACTCTTCGATGTGTGACAACGGATCGCTTTTGACAATAACCTGCCGATTGATCTTCTTCTCCACCGCAACAAGAAAATCCCTCTCTTCTTCCTGCAGGGCAACCTGAACATCGGGATGAACGTACAAGACGACCTTCCTGTCCTTGCCAGGTTGCCTGGACCCAACAGGAACATGGCGAAGTTCTTCAAGAATCTCATAAATGATCGTTCTCAAGGATTTTGTATAGCCTTTTCCTTCACAGTACGCACAAGTCTCCCCCAAAAGGTGCACGAGATCTTCCCGAACCCTTTTTCTCGACATCTCGACAAGTCCAAGATCCGAGATCTTGAGGGCATTCGTTCGGGCCTTGTCTCTGGAAAGAGCCTCCTGCAGTCCCTGGGAGACACGCTCCCGGTTCTTTTCCTTTTCCATGTCGATAAAGTCGATGATAATGATGCCACCGACATTTCTAAGCCGGATCTGCCTTGCAATTTCCGTAACGGCCTCGACATTGGTCTGGAGGATCGTTTCTTCGGGATCGTTTCCACCAACAAACCGGCCGGTGTTGACGTCAATGACCGTCAATGCCTCAGCCCTGTCGATGACCAGGTACCCTCCCGACTTGAGCCAGACCTTTTTCTCCATTGCCTTTGAAAGCTGCCGGTCGACATCGTACTCGGCGAAAAGGGGCTTCTCGCCATCCCACAATTTGATTCTTTCTGCATAATCGGGGAGGTAGAGAGACGCGAATTCCTTGATCCTTTCATACTGCTTGCGATCGTCGATAATCAGAGAGTCCACTTCCGGAGTCAGATAGTCCCGGATCGTCCTGAAAACGACATCCAAATCCTCCCTGACGAGGGAAGGGGCCTTGATCTGCGCGCTTTTTGCAAGGATATCCTGCCAGAGGAGCTCAAGGAATACCATGTCCGACTGGGCCTCAGACTCGGTCATCCCTTCCGCGACAGTACGGATGATAAATCCTCCCTTCCCGTTGCGGTAATTGTTGACCAGCTCCTTCAGGCGGTTTCTCTCCTCCTCGTCAGTGATCCGCCTGGAAACACCGACATGATTGACCTGAGGCATATAGACAAGGTAACGCCCGGGCAAACTGATATAGCTTGTTGATCGGGGACCTTTGGTGCTGATCGGCTCTTTTGTCAGCTGAAGGAGAATTTCCTGTCCTTCAACCAGTATTTCCTCAATAGGTTTCTTGACATGTTTCTTCGGTGGCTCATGGTGATTGGAATTCTCTTCCGGAGAGCCTTCAACCGTCTCGGGAACAACAGGCTTCTCGATATCCATTGTTTCCGGAACAGCATCGCTTCCCTCGACAAAAATATCGTCAACATACAGAAATGCGGCTTTCTCGAGACCGATATCGACAAAAGCGGCCTGCATCCCCGGAAGAACCTTGCCGACCCTGCCCTTGTAGATATTTCCGACAATTCCTGCTGATCTTTTTCTTTCGAAGAAAAACTCTGCCAGATGGTTATCCTCCATCAAGGCAACCTTTGTTTCCTCATTCGTTACATGGATCAAAATTTTTTGCATCATGAAGCACCAGAACCTTTCTTTGATTGAATAAATAAAAAACTTTCCTCGTTACAACAGATTGTCTTGCAACCGGAAGGAAAACGCCTCCGCCCCCAGGCCGCAAACCGATGAACTACCCGCAATCCCTTAACCGGACATTCAGGATCAATGCCAATCCAACCATCGTCATCAAAAGAGCTGAACCGCCATAACTCATGAATGGCATCGGGATCCCCACCACCGGCAGGATCCCCACCACCATCCCGGCATTGATCAAAAAACTGGTACCAAAAACTCCCGTCAGGCCCGCCGCCAGATAAAATCCTTTTGGATCTTTTGAAGTCATTGCGGTTTCAAATCCAAACCAGATAATCAACATATTCAGGACAATCAGAAAAAATGCTCCCAAAAAACCCCACTCCTCAGAAAAAACAGCAAACGCAAAATCCGTCGAAGCACCAGGAAGGTATCGAAACTTCACCTGGGTTGCCCCATGGATCCCCTGTCCCCAAATCCCTCCGGAACCGACAGCCACCATCGACTGGAGAGTGTGATAGCCAAGCCCCATCGGATCCGCCTGGGGGTTGAGAAATGTTCGGATCCGGTCTTTCTGGAACGAATGGAGGTGAGTCCATATCAATTGCCACGCGATTGGAAGCGCCGTTACCGTCGCCAGGATGGTCAGAAAAAACGTATGCGCCCTGATCCCCCTCAGGACAAGAAATATCGCAAGGGTGAAAATCAGCCCGAGTGCAGTCCCAAGATCAGGTTGCTTTGAGATCAGGTATGCCGGAACCAGTGTAAAAAGAAACGCCAGAAAGATTCTGTCCACCCTCAAGCCATCGTAGGAAGGCTCTCTTGCAAAAAGGTAGATCAGCAAAAAAAGCAGGGCCAGCTTCATGAACTCCGAAGGCTGGATCATAATGGAACCAACGCCAAGCCATCGCCTTGCTCCATGGCTTTCATGGCCGACCAGGCGGACAAGGATCAGCGACGTCAGCAAGACTGCATAGATATAAGGGCTTTTCTGAAGAAAAGCCTTGTAGGGAACCATCAGACATACCCAGAACAGTGCAACACTGACAATCGCCCAGACACCCTGTCTCAAGGCAAGATGCCAGTCGATCGAATACTGTGTTAAAAGTCCAAGGGAAATCATCACAAGGATCACACCAAGAAAGGTGCTGTTGGAGCGCAGGATATAGGCAGCAGGCATGGTTGTTCTCACTCCTTTGCCCCCGCAGCCGTTTCCGGAGTCGCACCTCTGATGTAGTCCTCATAAAAAAGCTTGAAGACATCCCGCGCAACAGGACCGGCTGTATCCCCCCCATCGCCACCGTTTTCAACCAAAACGGCAACAACGATTCTGGGATCCGAAAAGGGAGCAAAACCGACAAACCATGAGTGGGCGCGGATCTTGTGATGTCCCGGACCGCCAGGCCCCCGGTTTGAAATAACCTGGGCTGTTCCGGTTTTACCCGCAATCTCCATCTCTTTCATCTTCACAGGTCTGCCTGTCCCGGACGGGTTGTTCACAACCTCCCACAAACCTTCCCTGACAGGGGGAAAATGATCCGGCGGAAGGCCCGTTGCGACCTTCTTGACCGAAGCGCCGGTAGCATCCAGCAAAAGATGTGGAGTCACCAGTGTTCCCTGATTGGCTACAACAGCCATCAGTCTCGCCATCTGGAGAGGCGTTACCGTGAGATACCCCTGACCGATCGCAAAAGGGAGGCTTTCCCCCGGATACCAGGGCTGGTTGAATCTCTTCCTTTTCCATTTTCGATCCGGAACCAGACCGGGCGCTTCCGATGGGAGATCAATCCCCGTTTTCTCTCCCAGACCGAAGGTTCTCGCATAGGCGGCCATTCTGTCGGGACCGATCGACATTCCGGCACGGTAAAAAAAGATGTCGCAGGACTGCATGAGAGCCTGTTTCAGATATATATGACCATGACCACCCTTCTTCCAGTCATGAAAATCCCATCCATGAAGACGGAAGATCCCATTGCAGTAGAATTCACGGGTGGGATCGATCGCACCGGAGTCCAGACCGGCCATTGTCGTCACGATTTTAAAAACGGAACCGGGAGGATAGGTTCCTTGAATCCCACGATTGGAAAGAGGCGTTCTCGGGTCAGAAAGGAGACTTGCCCAGAGCTGGTGGGACATTGTCCCGGAAACCATGTTCGGATCGTAGGAAGGATGGCTTGCCATGACAAGCACTTGCCCGTTTCTTGGATCAAGTGCCACGACCGCACCCTTCCTGTCCCCCAGCGCATCCTCCGCCACCTTTTGAAGACGCCAGTCGATGGTCAGACGCAAAGCATGGCCTTCGGTCGGCAGAGTGGGAGGAAGCTTCTTGATGACATCTCCCTGAGAATCGACCAGATTCCGGTCTTCCCCGGGAGTGCCCTGGAGAACGGAGTCATACTCCTTCTCGAGACCGGTCTTGCCTATTCCCGTTCCTGGAGGAAAATGGCGCGCATAGGAGCTCTTCATGTCTGCGACGGACAGGGACCCCACATATCCCAGCATATGGGCCGCCAGATCGCCTTTGGTATAACGGCGGTCAGGAATAGCCTGGATCACGACGCCATGCAGTTGCCAGAGATCCATCTGGACTCTCGCAAGCTGGGCAATGCTCAAATGTGTCAGAAGGGGAATGGGAAGGTAGGGGGGAAGGACATCCCTGACCTTGTCAAAAGTATCCTCGATTTCTGCGACAGGAACCCCAAGATCACCGGAAAGGCGTTCCATGATCTGGTCTTCATTGTCTTTGAGACCATACTGGATCAGTGAAACGGCAAAATTCATATTGTTGCTGACCAGGATCTCTCCATTCCGGTCGAGGATAGGTCCCCGGAGGGGAGGCAGGGGAACAACACGCAGGATGTTGCCATTGGCGAGGCGGAGATATTTTTCGTGCTCAGTGATCTGGACGGTGAAAAGACGAAGGACGAGAACACCGAGCCCCAGTCCTATAAGGACAAGAAGGATCTTGAACCTGCCCTGGGGGGTTTTCGGAAGTTTAAAAAGAAAACCCTCCCCCGAAAGCCCCGATGAGAGAGACTCTTCCCGAAGAACCATGGGCCTGCGCCCGGTAGATAATCCCTGAAACGACTTCACACACCACCCTCACAGGAATGTCAGAAAGGATTCTTCTTCCCAAAACATCCAAGGATGGGTCTTTTTCCTGATGAAATTCTCCGTTCGGGAATAGGCAGGGGTTATCTGCCCAATCTCCTGGCCCCTGATTCAAGCCTGGAAAAACCAAGCTGCCCTGAGCCATACAATATTCCCACAAAAAGAGATCCAAGGATTCCGGTTGCCAACAGGCGCATCCAATCGGGTGCCTGCCCCACTTCGGGACCTCCATGCCCCATCAGTTGCGGCAAAATCACGGAAGCAAACCCATCCACAATCAATACCCCCCACCAGGCAACCAGCACATTTTTGGGATGGTTCCACTGGATCAGGGGGAAAAGCCACAACACCAAAAGCGAAACGAGCACAGACTTCGCGACAAGATCAACCATCGGATCAACCGAAAACAGCGTCAACACCGTTCCCATCATAACCGCACAGACAATTGCTGCAAACAGAGGAGCATTTCGAAGCCCAAAAAACAGGATTGGAAGCAGCCAGTCTATCCAGGCCAATGCCGGCAACCTTATCGAAACAATCGACGATAACAGCAGCAGGACCAGAAGGATCATAACACGGTAAAACCATCTCATTTGACCACTGCGCCCACGAGCGGATGGCCAGACCAATGATGTTCGGGAGAAAAAACATATGCAAAATGAAGATCACTCAAATGCTCTGCCGGTGTGACATGAACCTGGTGAAAGAGCATCTTTTCTCTCGTTCCAAGCGCTGCAATGCTTCCGATGGGAATTCCTTCCGGAAAAATGCCATCCTCACCAGTTGTTTCAACAGGATCGCCAACTTTGACGTCCGCAAGGATGGGGAGGTATTTCAGTCGAAGAGCCTTCCCCTGCCCCTGTCCGTGGATGATACCAGAATCAGGGACTCCCGGAATTTTCGCCTCAAGAGCAAAATAGTTGTCTTCAATCCACAGAACCTGGCTGAAATGAGGAAAAACACGAACAACATAGCCGATAACAGCAAACGAACCGACGACCCCCGACTTCTCCTCTATGCCGTCAAGCGACCCGCAGTCCAGCAAAAATGTCCTGTGTCCGGAAGTGGGATTGATCGCCATGACCCTGCAAGATTTTCCCGGCTTCAGGACGCGGTCTCTGAGTGCCAAGAGAGACTTCAGCTGGGCATTCTCGAAAAACAGGTCCCTGGACTGATAGAGCCTCCGGGAAAGGATCGCCAGCTCTTTTTTCAGAGCGTCGTTTTCTTTTTTCACAGCCACCAGGTCGAGGTAATTGCTCCACAACGAACCCACCTGTCGCGAACCTGAAGAGACTCCCGACAAAAAACCTCCAAAGAGGCTTTCGGGCCCTGAAACGAACATCGCCTTGAACACTCTTGGATAAAAACCCAGAATCACGAGAACCACAAGCAAAAAAATAAAAAACGTGATCAGAGCTCTCGGTCGTCTCCCCTGGAATCGAGGCTTTTCCAAAGATCAGCCCCCTATGGACACCTTCCTCAGAACCTCAAGTTCCTCGAGCGTTTTTCCGGTCCCCATGACCACCGTCTGAAGCGGATTGTCCACAGTGATGATCGGAAGAGAAATCTCCGCCCGGAGCCGCTTGTCGAGTCCACGGAGCATGGAGCCACCTCCTGTAAGAACGATGCCCCTGTCGATGATGTCTGCAGAAAGTTCAGGAGGAGTGTTTTCAAGAGTCTTCTGGACCGTCTGCACGATCCGGCTGATCGTGTCCGACAGGGCCTCCCGGATTTCGGCATCGGTGATCTTCACCGTCTTGGGAAGTCCCTTGATGATATCCCTTCCCTTGATCACCATCGTTCGCTCTTCCGGTTCGGCAATCGCCGAGCCAACCTCGATCTTGATCCGTTCTCCCATGGCATCGCCGATCAGGAGGTTATGCTTTTTCTTGATGTACTGGATGATGTCCTCATCCATCCTGTCTCCCGCAACCTTGATCGACTCGCTGTAAACGATGCCGCCCAAGGAGATGATTGCCACATCGGTCGTCCCGCCCCCGATATCGATCACCATGTTTCCCGACGGCTCCATGATGGGCAAACCGGCCCCAATGGCCGCTGCCAGTGGCTCTTCGATCAGGTAGACCTCGCGAGCTCCGGCCAGTCTGGCTGCATCCTTGACTGCCCGCTGCTCAACCTGGGAGATTCTGGAAGGAATGCAGATCACCATCCTCGGACGGACGAAGGTCGATCTCTGATGGACCTGGTTGATAAAATGGGCAATCATTTGCTGGGCAACATCGGGGTTATCGATCACGCCATTTCTCATCGGGCGGATCGCAATAATGTTCCCGGGGGTACGTCCCAGCATTTTCTTGGCCTCATGGCCAATCGCCAGGATCATATTGGTCTTCTGATCTATGGCAACAATGGATGGCTCATTGATGACTATTCCCTTACCCCTTACATAAACCAGCGTATTGGCGGTTCCGAGATCAATCGCCAGATCCTGGGAAAGAAAACCGAACATTCTGGCAAAAAATGACAACCTTTCCCCCTTGCTTGAAACGTGCCTACTAAAGAGGCCTGTTCTTTCCCGGCACCGGATCCTCCGGTGCACTGAAATCCGGGATATCCCTCCCCACTGGAGGATATCCCTTTCCCTCAACATTCGTTCCCGCCCAATCATCACCCAGTCGATGATCGGTCCTGGTTCCCACCAGCATCACAAGTTCGACTCCAAGGACAGCAATCATAAAAAACCACCCCACCCAAGGGATCAGTCCGATCAAAAACGCAAACGCAACAGGAATATTTCTGATCGTGGACTCGAAATAGCGGCAATTTCCTCCGGAAGCCCTGCGTACGCTAAGCCTCGTCATGCGCTTTCCAAGACTTCCTCCCGGCAATCCGTCCGCCACGAGGAGGTACGCAATCCCGGAAGCCGCACCCAGAAAATACCCGCCCATGAGATCTCCCAGCCTCAAAAAGGAGGCTGCCACAAGAAGATCCACAAATTTGCCGAGAACCCTGTCGAAAAAATAGGAAACCCTCTCGGAGGAGTCAGGAACTCCCATCTGAATGCTCCAATCCCGGGATTCCGGACAGATAAAACGACCTCAAAAATTCTTAATGGACAAAACTACACACAACCCGGATAAATTGCAAACGAATCAGACAAGCAATCCCCCCGCGGCGGAGCGGAGGGAGACGATCGCATCCTTTCTTGAGGGAGCGGAAAAAATGGCTGTACCGGCAACGATCGTATCTGCGCCTACGGAAACAACCTGCCCGATGTTCCTGGCCGAGATTCCTCCGTCGACTTCGATCCGGAGCCGGGAGCAACCCAGATGTTCCTTCATCAACACAAGACGCCTGATCTTTGAAATGGAGCCCTCGATAAAACTTTGCCCACCGAAGCCGGGATTGACAGTCATGATCAGGACCATGTCCAGCAGGGGAAGCACCTCCTCGAGAACCGCAACCGGAGTGGAGGGATTAAGCGCGACCCCAACAGACATCCCACTGATCCGGATCGACTCGATAAGCCGATGCAGATGAGGATCGGTTTCCGCATGGACGATCAGTCGGTTGACCCCCGCTTTGGCCATGGGTTCCACCAAAGATGCCGGGTTTGAGACCATCAGGTGGGCCTCCATCGGAAGATGGCTCCATTTTCGAAGTGGAGCAATCACCGGCGGTCCGAATGTCAGGTTCGGAACAAAATGGCCATCCATGACATCAAGGTGCAAAAGATCCGCACCACCCTCCGAGACCTCCCTGATCTCCTCCCCAAGCCGTGAAAAATCCGCAGACAGGACAGACGGGGCAATGAGCAGGGAATGAGAGCCAACACTAAAACTCATGACGAACCACCCCTTTCATTTCGCCGGACATCAACTCAAGACGCCTGACCCTCTCCTCGGTATCCGGATGGGTTGAGAAAAGAGACAGGATTCCCAATTTCTTGAACGGCTCCAGGATAAACATATGCGCC
Source organism: Nitrospirota bacterium (assembly GCA_021816465.1). Classification (GTDB taxonomy): domain Bacteria; phylum Nitrospirota; class Leptospirillia; order Leptospirillales; family Leptospirillaceae; genus Leptospirillum. The sequence goes on along the minus strand of JAKAYF010000001.1, from coordinate 1,949 downwards.
GTGGCAGGACTTGCCGCCATGGGAACCTGCTGAACACCGGACTCGAGCTTCATGAGCCCGCGGGCCAGAAAAAGGGGATTGCCACAAAGGGCCGCTCCCCCGGCATCCGCCATAAACTCCCGGGATCTTGAAATAGCCATCTGGATCAAAAAGCTTGCAACCGGTGCAAGAATCATCATCGCGACACCGCCCAGCCCGGACCCCTCACGGTCTTCGCGCTCACGCCCGCCGAAGATGGCCTCCATCTGGGCCATGTTCGCAAGCATCGTGATCGCCCCGGCAATCGATGCCGCAAGCGTTGAAAGCAGGGTATCCCTGTTGATGATGTGTGTCAGTTCATGGCCGAGGACACCCGATAGCTCCTCTGGTGTCAGAAGATCCATGATGCCGGTTGTCACGGCCACCGCTGAATGCTCAGGGTCCCGTCCCGTGGCGAAAGCATTTGGGGAGGGATCGTCTATCACATACAGTCGCGGAACCGGGATATTGCCCCTTCTGGCAAGCGCGGACAGGGTAACGGCCAGTTCGTTCAGGCGCGGGTTCGACAGCATGTCTTGAGTGACTTCATGCGCGCGGTACATCCTCAGGACGATCTTGTCGCTGAACCACCATGACCCGACATTCATCACAAGGGACAGCCCAAAAGCGAGAACCATGCCTGTCTCGCCACCAATAGTGCGGCCGATCAGCAAAAGAATCCCTGTCATCAGGCCAAGAAACACCGCCGACTTTACCATATTCCACATTTTCAGCTTTCCTCTTGTCGTTTGGGCAAAATCAATCAGCCCAGAAAGAAACCCGGAGACATCGAACTTCCAGCGAGGAACTCCGACACCTTGAGCTTGCGCCCCCCCGGCTTTTGAATCTCAAGGATCCTGTACAACCCCTTCTCACAGCAAACATCGATCCCCAGGGCAGAGACCGCGGCAACCTCCCCCGGAGATCGCTCCCCGTCCGACCCGGAGAGGACCTCACCACGATGGATGCGAAGGGTTCCGGCTTCCGAATCCAGGTAGGAGCCTGGCCAAGGATTCATGGCCCTGACATGGCGATCGATTTCGATCGCCGGCATCCTGGCAAAAGAGATCCGGCCATCCTCTTTCCTGATCATCGGCGCCATGGAAAAATCCCCGCTCTGAGGAACAGGAAGAAGAGTTCCGTCGAGATAGGAAAGAAGCCCGTCGACCATAAAGCCGGGACCTGCCGCCATCATCTTCCCGGCAAGACTGACCGATGTCTCCCTCTCTTCGAGGGGAAAGGCCAGAGTCCTGAGAACTGGCCCGGTATCCATTCCCTTGTCCATCAGCATCAGGCTTACGCCGGACTCCCTGACACCCGAACGAACGGCCCATACAATCGGAGAAGCGCCCCGGAAAGAGGGCAGGAGAGACGCATGGACATTGACACACCCATGAGGTGGCAGCGCCAAGATCTCCCCTGGAAGAATCTTACCATAGGCAACAACCACGACCACATCGGGCTTCCATTCACGAAGACGGGAAAGGGCCTCCCCGTCGCGAAGTGTCGAGGGAGAAAAAACCGGGATATTGCGGGATTCAGCAAGAGCCTTGACCGGGCTGGGAGAAAGTTCCTGCCCCCGGCCTCTCGGCCGATCGGGCTGGCTCAACACACCGGCCAGAGAAAAGCCTGCCTCGATCAGCGCGTTCAGGAACGGAACCGCAAAGTCCGGCGTCCCCATAAAAACAACCCTGACTCGGGCGGGATCAACCACGGCGGGCCCTCCTTGACTGGTTACCCTTTTTACGGATCCGCTCCATTTCAACCGCCAGTCGGGCACGATCCCACAACGTCATCCGGTCCCTGAGAAGGAGTCCGTCAAGATGGTCCATCTCATGCTGGATCAGACGGGAAAACAGACCACTCCCCGACAACTCGATGAGTCGTCCGTCCGGATCGTATCCCCGGACGCCGATCCGTTCATGACGGGG
>JAKAYF010000024.1 GCA_021816465.1 Nitrospirota bacterium | reverse complement strand
GACGATCTCCATAAACTCGCGGAACAGGGTCAGAAATTCCTGGAAAAGAGGCGAAGAAACGCCTCTCAGTACCGGAAAAAACTCAAAGAGGAGGGGATCGATTCGACCATTCTTCGGATCAAGAAGGAGGATCTGGACAAGATCCGGGTGATGGCCGACATCGAAAGGAGCACCCTCAACGGAATGCTCGAAAAGCTGATCCGACAGGGGGTCCGCTGGCGACGGGAAGTTCTGGAAGAGTACGTGAAGGGAAAGATTTCCCAGGAAGTCGCAGTTAAGCTTCTGAGAGCGAAAAATCCTTCAAACCTCTCCCAACTCCTGGCACTGGAGGGATTGCCGATCCCGATGAAATGAGTAGTTAAAGCTCCTTCAACCGAAATCCGCCCGCTTGAAGCTCTGGTCTGAGAACGAGAAAACCCTGATTTCTCAAATCGAAAAAAAGCGGACAACCCTACTTGCTACTAACACCTCCCGATGGTGTGTCCTTCAAGCCCCCCACATTGTCAATCCTAAAAATGCTTAATCCATAACAAATATTAAAAATAATAGCAAAAAACAAACAATACAAAATTGTCATCATGAATACAAAAATGAAATAATGATAAACATTCTGAGGGCCTGAATGCGCCAACAAAAAATGCAAATACAAGTTAAAAAAAATATTTTTTTTAGGCATATTTTTTGCTCATGGCTTGTTAGTCTTTGACGCAGTTTCCCTAGCATGGGGCACCTGAAACAAAGATCCAGACCACCTTGTCGAAACGATGACGTTTCGACAAGGTACATTTCTCACCGAAGAGATATTCTCCAAATTTTCTCACACAGATAAAGCTTGGGATCCATTCAAAAATAAAATGAATGGTGAGCCTCCACTGTTTTGCCTTTTTTTATAAAAAAAATTGGAAATTCTCTGTCAACTTTTATCGGAAACTCTGGAGGAACAATGTTAAACAAACCTTTCTACAGGTTTTTGATGGCGCTGTGTGTCGGTACCTGTTGTTTATTTTTTGGAGAAGAAAAGGCTTTTTCCGTTCAGTTTGGCGACCAGAACATAACCGTCAACGGGTACCTTGATCCAACCTTTACCTATAATAATGATCTGGGTCAGGCCACTTTGGATTTTCTGAATCCCACACCCAGATATACCTATCTGAACAGCACATTTGGCGACGCATTGGTCCATGTTCTCGACACATTCAAAAACGGCTCCATTCTGGAAGTTCGACTGATGCCAACCAAAGCGTATGGTGGCCCCTATACTTCTTCCCCAAACTTCGATGTATACAACATCGTCGATACGGCAAAGTTCACCATTCCAACAAGTTCCACAACTTCATTTTTTGTTGGGAAACAGCCGGCGTGGGATGGATTCGAGTGCAAATATGCCGACTGCATGTACACGATCACACATTCTCTCCTGTTCAACTTCAGTGAGCCTGGGTATTTCACCGGTGCCGGCGTGGAATATACGAAGGGAATGTTCGATCTAAAAGCCCAACTTGCAGACCAAATGAATTCGGGAAACAACTCTCCGGGAATGAATACGTGGGCAGGAGTTTATCGATTTTCGTTCGCACTAACTCCTGAATGGTCCGTAGGTGTTTTCGGGATGGTTGGAGAAAATCCCACCTATGGATCCTATGCGGGCACCACTCCTTATGCTTCAAGCCTGAGAACGTTTAATGACTTTGACTGGAGCTACAAGAGCGGCAAGCTTGTTTTTGGTGGACAGTTTGATTATGGCTCCCAGGCCAATGCGGCATACAACGGGAGCACCGCTACATGGTATGGAGCCATGGCTCTTGTCAACTACCGTTTTACCAATCTGGTTGGCGGAACCCTAAGGGCAGACTACTTCAATGACTCGGCCAACGGAGGTGGTGGTGGAAACGTTTATCCTCCCTTGGCTGCGGGAGGTGTTTCAGGGTACTCGGCCAATGGCATCAACGGACTGGGGTTTAATCCTTCCAACCCGCTTGTTGGCGCTATTCGCGAGTCCGTCACCGGGGACCTTCTTTTCTATCCTTACTCAAATTCAATCATCAAAGCAGAATACAGACATGATTTTGCCAATTTCAGCGCTTTTGGAAATTATGCAAACGTTCTTGAATATAACAACAACAACACCGTTGCGATCCAATATATCTTCTTGTTCTAAAACATGGGAACTCTCATCAGTATGAATAGTTGCAGTTTTTCTGGAGGAACAGATGGAACCAGTTAAAAATATCAACATACCCACTATAAAAGAGCGACAAAAAAGAGTTTACGGGAATTGGGTCAACAACCCGGTCTTGGAAGACTACGCATTGAGGTATGCGCCAAGATCTTTTCGAAACTGGTCAATTTTTTCAGTTGCAAGTGCCGCCCTTGGCGGAATTGCATACTTGGCCGACTTTGCCATTGGTGGATCCATCACGATCAGTTCAGGGTTCAGCAATGCTTTCTGGGCCATCATAACAGGGGCAATCATTATTTTTTTGACGGGATTGCCGATTGCCTATTATTCGTCAAAATATAATGTCGACATGGATTTACTTACAAGAGGGGCTGGTTTCGGCTATTTGGGATCGACCATCACTTCCCTGGTTTACGCTTCATTTACCTTTATATTTTTTGCTCTGGAAGGGTCGATCATGGCCCAGGCATTCAAGTTGTATTTTGGAATGCCTTTATCTGTCGGATATGCCGTGTCCTCCCTCATCATTATTCCCTTGGTGGTTTTTGGAATGACGCTCCTGTCCCGTCTTCAAGTCTGGACTCAGCCTTTGTGGTTGACCCTGATGGTCGCGCCCTTTCTGTTTTTGATAGACAAAAACCCGAATGCTCTATCTGCCTGGACCCATTTTGGAGGAACTGCGGTCACTGGAAGCGCGTTCAACCCCATTCTCTACGGTACTGCCACAGGCGTTGCGTTGTCCTTGATTGCGCAGATAGGGGAACAGGTAGACTATCTTCGCTTCATGCCCGACCAGACGAAATCCAATTCAAATGCCTGGTGGTTTGCTGTCTTGCTGGCCGGCCCCGGATGGGTCTTCATCGGAGCACTCAAACAATTGGGTGGATCCTTTTTCACCTCTTTCAATGCACTGCATGGCACGCCGATGGCGACATCAAACGAACCTATTCAGATGTACGTCAATGGCTTTGCAAACATGTTTGTGCATCACTGGATCATCATTTTCCTTGCAACATTTTTTGTTGTTCTTTCACAGATCAAAATCAATGTGACCAATGCCTATTCTGGTTCACTTTCATGGTCCAACTTTTTTTCCCGTATCGCTCACCTTCATCCAGGGAGGGTTGTCTGGATTTTTTTTAACGTAGGAATCTCTTTGTTCCTGATGGAAATGGGCGTTTTTGACCTTTTGCTGAAAGTTCTGGGATTCTATTCCAATGTTGCTATCGCCTGGATTGGAGCGATTGTGGCGGATTTGGTCATCAACAAGCCTATCCTGAAGCTAAGCCCATCCTACATCGAATTCAAAAGAGCTCATTTGTACAACATTAATCCAGTCGGATTTGGATCCATGATAATTGCATCCATTGTTTCGATAATGGCTTTTTTTGGTCTATTCGGTGTCTACATGCAAGCCTTTTCAACATTCATTGCGTTGGGCTTGGCCTTTGTTCTGTCCCCCATTATCGCAATCGCTACAAAAGGAAAGTACTACATCGCGAGAGAGAATACTCACTACCATGCCGGAACTCACCACGACACAGTAAACTGCACAGTTTGTTCCTACGAATACGAAAAAGAAGACATGGCGTTCTGCCCTTTCCATGAAGGACCTATCTGTTCACTATGCTGCAGCCTGGATAGTAAATGCGGTGATATATGCAAAACAATGACTAATTCTGAAAAAATCCTGATTATGCCTAAGAAAATAGCTTAAGTTTATATTGCGACCGTGTACGATCAAACAGGCAGAAGTTTTTCTGCTTGTTTGATCCATTGGGATAACGATCAAAAGACACTATGAGCCGAGGATAACAGAATGCCGAACTACGAATATTTTTGTACAAACTGTTCATCTTCGATCTTACTCATTCGTTCCGTTTCACATCGTGACGACGAAGTAACATGTCCCCATTGTCTCCACTCTGGAGAGGGAAGTCGGATATTGACTGCCTGCACTGTCAAAAAAGGAGGAGATGCCCGGTTTTCCCCACGCAATTTATCGGAACAACTTGCGGGCCCCGGTGTTGTTAGCCCGCAGGGGAATGGCAGAAAAAGTGTTCTGAGCCATCAGGGATGCAATTGTCAATAATCAAAAAAGGAGAATAGATAAAATGGTCCAGAGACTGACAATCAAACCGGGAGTACCTTTATCTGAACAACCCAATGTTATTGGAATGAACCGCTGGCATCCCTCCATTCCTCCTGTGGCCTCTATAAAACCTGGAGAGGAAATCATTCTGGAGACACTGGACTTTCTTGATGGTCAAATTGCGAATGACGACAATCCAGAAGATGTGCGAAAGGTTGACCTGACACGAGCGCACCCTTTGACAGGACCTATCTATGTTGAAGGTGCGGAGGTTGGGGATCTGTTGGTTGTTGATATCCTGGATATTGGATACATCACGCCGTTCGGTTTTTCCGGAATTTTTTCCAAGGAAAACGGAGGGGGATTCCTGACCGATTATTTTCCTGATGCCGCAAAAGCGATCTGGGACTTCCACGGAATTTACACAACATCCCGACATATTCCCGGAGTTCGTTTCCCGGGACTGACTCATCCCGGACTGATTGGAACAATGCCCTCGATTGAAATGGTTCACGAGTGGAATCGACGTGAAGCCCCGTTGGCTGCAGAGGGGAAAGCCAAACCTCCCTACCCGCCAACGGCCTTCCTGGGAGGACTGAAAGGAGACTCATTTGATCAGGCTGCCAAAGAAGCCTGCCGAACGGTACCGCCCCGAGAGCACGGCGGGAACACAGACATCAAGAATATTTCTATAGGATCCCGTATTTTTTTTCCTGTCTTCGTGAAAGGTGCCCTGTTTGCAATGGGAGATCTCCACTTCTCCCAAGGTGATGGCGAGATTTCTTTCTGCGGAGCTATTGAAATGGACGGATACTCTCACCTGCATTTTGATGTCATCAAAGGCGGAATGAAGAAGTATAACCTGAAACAGCCCATTTTTGTTCCTGGTCCAAATGACCCTCATTTTGAAAAATGGTTGATTTTTGAAGGAATTTCTGTTGAAGACGGAGTCAATTACTACCTAGATGCAACGGTAGCGTACCGGCGCGCATGCATGAATGCCATCGAATACCTGCAGAACTTCGGATACACGGGGGAACAGGCCTACATGCTTCTTACAGCTGCCCCCGTTGAAGGAAGGATTGGAGGAATCGTCGACATACCAAACTGTGCTTGTACCGTTGCGATCCCGACTGGAATCTTCGATCAGAATATTTTGCCAACATAGCAGTGATTCTTCGGGTACGAGATAAAAGATCCAAAAACACTGTGTTCTGATTTTATATTCTGTTTTTTGGACCCTTTTAATGGAGGATCGGCATGCCGGTTGGGACAATCAGTTCTTCTCCCGATACCGTGGGAGTCGCAGTTATCAACTATCAGGTTCCGATACTGGAAACCAAAGAGCAGGTCCTGGAAAATTGCCATAAGATGGCTGCCAATATCTGGGGGATGAAAAGGGGTTATCCAGGCCTCGATTTGATCATCTTTCCGGAATATAGCTGTCAAGGCTTCCATCCGCTGAAATGGAACGAGTTAACGACAACGATTCCAGGACCAGAAACAGAGATCTGGTCGGAAGCCTGTCGGAAAAACAAGGTATGGGGAGTCTTTTCCATCACAGGAGAGAACAACCCCGACGGCAATCCATGGAACACCCTGATCATGATCAATGATCAGGGTGAAATTGTCATGAAATATCGAAAAATTTTTCCGTGGGTTCCGATGGAACCCTGGTCGGCAGGCCATGAAACAATAGTGGTGACAGGACCGAAGGGCATCAGGATTGGCGCCACAATCTGTTACGACGGAAACATTCCTGAAATCGTGCGAGATACCGTGATGAAAGGAGCCGAACTGGTTGTCCGCATCCAGGGGTATATGTATCCGGCCAAAGAGCAGCAACGCATGATCTCTCAAGTCAGGGCGTGGGAAAACCTGGCGTACTTTGCTGTTTCCAACATGGCAGGACGGGATCTCGTCTATTCCTACTTCGGCCATTCAAATATCGTCAATTTCGACGGTACGGTTCTTGCGGAATGCTCAACCAGCCCAGGCGAAGCCACTTACGCATTATTGTCAATCTCTGCCATTCGGGATGCTAGGCGCAACTGGACGGCGGAAAACCACCTGTACAACCTGCTCCATCGTGGTTATACAGCTGAATCTGGAGGACTCGCCGAATGTCCATTTTCGTTTTACCAGACGTGGGTCAACGATCCGGAAAAGGCCAAATCGATCACAGAGAATCTCACACGAAACGCAGATGATCCGGAAAAAGCTTTTTAGCGAATATCCGCTCCCTCAAGAGAGCTCTCGGTGCCTTTCTCCATTTTGCCGCATCGTTGAACTCTGATTGCGGCAATGGAAAGGCCCTGTTCCGGATTTTTTACTGATCCAGACAGTATCGAGCCATTCATCCTTGATGTTTCTCGACCGGACACTATAATACCTGTCCACAAGAGAGGATTTCTCATGTTGCGAACAATGACCATTATCGCTTGTTTCGCTGTTGCAGGCGCATGGGCCCGCTATGGACAAACCTTATTGATCCAGAAGATTCTGGGAAAAAATTTTCCCTGGGCAACTCTTTCCATCAATGTTCTGGGTTCTTTCCTTATGGGGTTTCTTTTTTTTGCTACACTGGAGAGAGTCAGTATCAGTCCAGAGTGGCGTACGGGAATACTGACCGGCGGGTTGGGTGCCTATACGACATTCTCCACTTTTTCGATAGAATCCCTGTTGTTGTTTGAAAATGGAGAGCCGGTTAAAGGGTTTCTCTATATGGCCGTATCCCTGCTCCTTTGTTTTTTTGCCGTGCTTTCCGGATCATGGATTTCCCGCAACCTGTGAGGTCCTCATGCATGAAGTCGTTTTTGTCCGTATTTATATCAAAGAAGGCGATAAGGATCAGGGCCATGACTTGATGAGAGAAGTATTCAAATTGCTTCATGATCAACACAAGGTGCACGGTGTTACGGTATTTCGTGGCATTGCCGGGTTCGGCAGTCATGGTGTCCACTTCGCCGATGACCTGTTCCGCGTCAATGTCCAATTGCCTTTGGTCATTGAATTCTTCGACGAACCCGCAGTGATTGACGCTCTGTTTCCATCCATTCTCCGTATGGTTTCAGGCGATCATATTGTGAGATGGAAAGCGGAGTGTCTTGCAGATTTTGGAACAAAATGAGCAGGTCATCTAATTGCTGATCGGTGGAAATGCGAAGTTTCTGAAAGATGCCTGCCCCGAAGATGCGACATCTCCAGGATCATCTCCCTGGAAAGGACAGCTCGAGTTGTCCTTTCGTCGACGGAATCGGGAAACGTGCATCTCTCACAGCTATGCCCGCGCACCTCTTGCCATGCAAAGTCCTTTTTATCCTGAAGGCCGGGAAGTCTGCCATTGTATTGTCTTGAACCCTCCGGGCGGGATTGCAGGGGATGATATTCTGGAAATCGACTTAAATCTGGATGCCGGGGCAAAAGTCCTGATGACGACACCATCGTCGGGAAAGCTCTACAGAACCAAGGGAGTGGAGTCTCGCCAAACGATCCACATCCACATAGGTGAAGGGGCTTCTCTCGAGTGGTTGCCACAGGGAACGATCGTTTTTGACGGAGCGCTTGCCTCTCAGGAGATGAAGGTTCTCCTTGAACCTGGAGCGACATTCATGTTCTGGGATATGACCCGCTTTGGGCGTACCCACCGGGGGGAGCGATTTCAAAGAGGAATCTGGCGGTCCAGCACAGAGGTTTGGCAGGGGGAGGTTCCCCTCTGGGTTGACCGACAGAAACTTGAGGGGGGGACGCGTCTTCTCGATAGCCCCTATGGACTCTCTGGGCAGTCTGTCATCGGACAAATGGTGTTGCTGGGACAAGAGGTTTCTCCCAGCCTTATCGATCAGGTCAGGTCTACCTGGAATCCGGAAGAAAATCAGGGAGAAGCAGGTGTGACCCGACTTCAATCAGGTCTATTGTGCCGTTATAGGGGATCTTCTACTATAGAAGCTCATCGATGGTTTACTGTTGTTTGGGCTTTGTTACGCCCGGTCTTTTTGGAAAGAGAAATATGCCCGCCAAGAATCTGGAACACATAGGAGTGGTACATGCACCTTTCTCCACAGGAAAGAGACAAGCTATTGATCTTTACAGCAGCATTGGTCGCTGAAAGAAGAAAAAACCGGGGTCTAAAACTTAATTACCCAGAATCTGTCGCATATATCTCTGCAGCGATCATGGAGGGAGCAAGGGACGGAAAGAGTGTCAGTGAGTTGATGAGCGATGGAGCCACCATTCTGGGAAGAGACGATGTCATGGAAGGAATCCCCGAAATGATCACAGAAATACAAGTTGAGGCGACATTCATGGATGGGACGAAGCTGGTCACGGTGCACCACCCCATCCGTTGAGACGGCCGGACAATCTGGTTCGTTTGCCATGACAGCGATTTTCTGCCCGAACAAACCTTTTGATTGATAAGTAAGTTCTGATTGATAACTTCATGGATGGTTGGAGGGATTCAGATGATTCCTGGAGAGCTTTTTCCTGGAGAAGAACCAATCGAGATGAATCAGGGACGGGAAAGTGTCTCCATCCGGGTTCTGAATACCGGAGACCGTCCTGTTCAGGTCGGATCTCATTACCATTTTTACGAAGTGAACGATGCCTTGGTCTTTGATCGAAAAATTGCCTTGGGAAAAAGGCTCGATGTTCTGCCGGGAACTTCGATTCGATTCGAACCGGGAGAGGAACGCTTTGTCCGAATCATTTCCATTCTCGGAAAGCGGGAAATCTACGGATTCAATGCCAGGATAAACGGTCCATTGGAGAAAACCCCGTGAGTTTTTTTGTAGATCGGCGTACTTATGCAGATCATTATGGACCGACAACAGGCGACAGGATCCGACTTGCCGATACAGACCTGATCATTGAAGTCGAGCGCGATTTGACCGTCTACGGGGAAGAAGTCCGATTCGGCGGGGGCAAGGTCATCAGGGACGGTATGGGACAATCCACCATTCCAAACAGTCAAGGGGCCGTCGATCTGGTCATCACAAATGCATTGATCCTGGATTGGTGGGGAGTGGTCAAGGCGGATGTGGGAGTCAAAGATGGCTTGATCGCAAAAATCGGCAAAGCAGGCAATCCCTACACTCAGCCCGGCATAAACATTATTATTGGACCAGGAACGGAAGTCGTTGCAGGGGAAGGGATGATTCTGACTGCAGGAGCAATCGACAGCCATATTCATTTTATCTGTCCCCAACAAATTGAAGTGGCACTGGCTTCCGGGGTGACAACAATGATCGGGGGAGGAACAGGCCCCGCAACCGGAACCAATGCTACGACATGCACCCCCGGCCCCTGGTACATCCATCGAATGCTTCAATCGGCTGAAGGCTTTCCCATCAATCTGGGTTTTCTGGGCAAAGGGAACAGCAGCAACCCCGCTGGGTTAGTGGAACAACTGGAAGCAGGGACAATCGGGCTCAAGCTTCATGAAGACTGGGGATCAACGCCTGCAACAATTGATGTGTGTCTCGATGTTGCCGAATCGCATGACGTGCAGGTTTCAATCCATACCGACACCCTCAATGAAGCGGGATTTGTCGAAAATACGATTGCCGCATTCAAGGGGAGAACGATTCACGCCTATCATACGGAAGGGGCCGGGGGGGGCCATGCTCCCGATATCATAAAGCTGTGTGGAGAATCGAACGTTTTACCGTCTTCCACCAATCCGACAAGACCTTATACCGTCAACACAGTGGATGAACACCTCGATATGCTGATGGTATGCCATCACCTTGATCCGCATGTTGCCGAAGATGTCGCTTTTGCAGAATCCCGGATTCGCCGGGAAACCATTGCGGCAGAAGACATCCTGCATGATCTGGGCGCCTTTAGCATGATCGCTTCCGATTCCCAGGCCATGGGAAGGGTTGGGGAGGTCATCATTCGCACATGGCAAACCGCCCATAAAATGAAAAAACAGCGGGGAAGCCTGTCTCAGGATCCTGCCCGGCACGATAACTACAGAGCCAAAAGATATATCGCCAAATATACAATCAATCCAGCCATTGCCCATGGCGTGGCTGGCTACGTCGGCTCTCTGGAAGAAGGGAAGATTGCCGACCTTGTATTGTGGAAACCGGAATTTTTCGGCGTCAAACCAGAGTTGGTAATCAAGGGAGGGGTGATCGCCTGGGCTCAGATGGGAGATGCTAATGCTAGCATCCCAACCCCTCAGCCAGTCTACGGTCGTCCCATGTTTGGCGCTTTTGGTCGCACCCCTTTTTCCACCTCTCTAACATTCATGTCCAAGATTGCAATGGAACACGGCGTTGATCAAATGATCGGGCTACAGAAACGCGTTGTCCCTGTATCAAACTGCCGGAATATTAAAAAAAGAGATATGAAATTAAATGATTACCAGCCACATATGGAAGTCGATCCGGAAACGTATGAAGTTCGTGCCGACGGAAAGTTGCTGACTTGCGAACCAGCAAAAGACCTTCCCCTTGCGCAACGGTATTTCCTGTTTTGAGTACATTGACGCTTATCGAGCGGTTGCCATCATCCACAGCAAAACACACATCGACCCTGACCTTGCTGCTGGACGCGGAAGAGCGGACACGAAGTCGTGTTCAGTTCGTGACAGTGGAAGGGGAAAAGGTCAGACTGTTTCTTCCCCGTGGAACCGTTTTAAAAGACGGGGACCTCTTGCTGGACCAGGAAATGAGCGTGTATGTCCGGGTCATTGCAAAGGAAGAAACGGTCATGACGGTCATCGCATCTGACTTGATAGCTTTGGCCAAAGCGGCATACCACCTTGGAAACAGGCATATTCCACTGGAAATCGGACAAACATTTTTGCGATTGAAACCGGATCATGTTTTGGCATCGATGCTCAAACAAATGGGTTTTCATATTGTTGAAGAAAACGCAAAATTCCACCCTGAGATAGGAAGTTACAAAGGACCTCACACCCATGAGCATTAGCAACCTTGATATTGGATGAAAACTCCCGTTGTCTCAGGACAGAGATCAACCAACTTCCCCCCCTGGCAAGTTTCCCTCAAGATATGTGACGATTTCTTCAAGGCCCGATTTTGTTTTCAGATTAACGAATTGAAACGGTCTCCCCTGCCTCATCATAATTGTATCGTTTCTCATAACATTTAGATCTGCCCCGACATAAGGAGCCAGATCCGTTTTATTGATGATGAGGAGATCGGATTTTGTAATTCCAGGTCCCCCTTTTCTTGGGATCTTGTCACCAGCAGCAACATCAATGATGTAAATAGTAAGGTCGGCCAATTCAGGACTGAAAGTCGCTGCCAGGTTATCTCCCCCGCTTTCCACAAAAATCAGATCAAGATCAGGGTATGTCATTTCCAGATTTTCCACTGCCACCAAGTTAATCGAAACATCTTCACGTATGGCAGTATGGGGACAGCCGCCTGTTTCAACCCCAACAATCCGATCTGGAGAGAGTGCCTTGCTTCTAACCAGAAATTGCGCATCTTCTTTTGTGTATATGTCGTTGGTAACAACAGCCATCTGATACCGATCACGCATAGACTTGCAAAGAGCATCGATCAAAGCCGTCTTTCCTGAGCCAACGGGACCGGCAATCCCTACTCTTAAAGCATTCAAGATGCACCCCACTCTTAAATCGACTCTTCCAAAAGCAGGACGGGGAAAGATTCAACCCGCCACAACGAAAACAGATCGCAATTTTGAATCGTTCCCTGTTATGAAATCCATAAGTTCATTGTTAATTTCATGAGTTGATAATTTTATTTCTGAGCGAGACACCCTTGACCTCCCGTTTTCTCCAGATAAACGGAGCCGCGTTTTGGTTGTAGGCCGACATGAAATCCTGAAGAGCCTTGATCAACTTCTCTTTGACTGGGAAACTGGCACCCGTCAATGCGTTCCGACCCAGGATGCCAAACCAGATCTCGACCTGGTTAAGCCAAGACGCGGAGGTCGGCGTAAAGGAAAAGGTCACATTGGGATGACGACTCAACCACTCCTCGTTTTTCTTGTGAGTCGACAGATTATCCAGAATCACACTTCTCTGTTCGCAATCAGCAAGAATATGCAGGCGCTTAACTTCGATACAAACGACTATATTGAGTCTCATGTTGCATGCTGGCTAGGACAACTGCGGTGTTCCAAACGTACAAATCTTCATTTGGCAAAGAAAGAAGTTCAAAAACCTTGTTCTCTAAAAAGGGCTGCATATTCCACAGACACTTTTGTCCCGCGGACTGCCCCATCGGAATTAACTTAACCCCTACGTCAAGAATACTTGATATCCATCGGTATAAATATCCATAGAGAGCTGAATCAAGAGGGATATTCCAATCTGCCGCAGTTTTACCGAAAACACTTGCGTAGTTTCTTAGTACCACCCGCTCTTGGTCCAAACCGCATTTGCTATCGGAAAGAGATGAATTTAAGCGTTGAAGAGCTCTGCCCATATCCACACTTTGCCGCCTCAACTCCTCTGTTTCCATGGATGCCAAAAGCCATTGGTCCCAAAAAATCAGCGAGTTAAAATCATCATTCTTGCATGCTTGGTAAATTCTTTTCAAAACACATCCTTCAAAACGGATGATCCCATAATCCAGACTATCCTTGATCCAAAACTCCAATTCGTTGGAATTACATATAATTTTTTCTTCTATCAACTGTTCCAGCCCTTCGGAATAGCTGAAACCACCGATGGGCAGTGCCGAATTGGTAATCTGAAGAAGGTGACCCAAGTTATGATTCTTGCCTTTTTTATTCGTTCTTCTCGGCATCGTTTCCCTTCAGCTGGAATATAGTACACATAATATGTGCGAAGGCTTTAAAAAAAGGCGTTTCCTGATCATCCCCAACGCAGCAATAAAAATATGAAAAATCCATCTGTGACAGAGTATGACAATCGCTTTTCTGTAATCGTTTCTCTATGAACGACCTTCCAGCTACCTGTAGCATTGGAACACAGAACAAACTCTTTTGGATCAGGTCGGAATTACTGTTCCGATTTTTGAAAAATAACCGGAAATACCTCACAAGTGATGCTGCCTGCGCGACCTTTTCCATCTTAATTATTCTATGTTGCAATCAAAATAGTACTATTATACAGTTAGACCATGAGCCCTTCCGAAGGAGGAGCCATGGCCCGCACTGCAACCTACGAAGAACGCGAGATTGATGAAGCCATCCGTCTTGTCAGCTCGGCCAAGACGATTCAGCAACTCCGGGAGGGACAGGCCATCCTGATTCCGGCCCTGACCGGAGCCTCGATGGATACCACCGCCCGGATCCTGGGGGTTGGGCGCAACCAGGTCTGTGTCATGCGCCGGGAGTTCCGGGAGCACGGAGGAACCACCTTCGACGACAAGGACCTTCGGGGCGGTCGGCATCGCGAACTCCTGAGTCTGGAAGAGGAGAAGTCCTTCCTGGCTCCCTAGCTTGAGCAGGCGAAAACCGGAGGGGCCCTGGTCGTCCCTCCCATTCATGCGGCCTACGAAGAACGGGTTGGAAAGAAGGTTTCCCGTTCAACCGTTTACCGGCTTCTGAGCCGGCATGGATGGCGCAAGGTCACACCCGATACCCGGCATCCCAAGGCGAAGCCAGAACTACAAGAGGATTTTAAAAAAAACTCCCGGAAATCCTCAAGGAGAAGCTGATTGGAAGAGACAAAAAACCCTTTTTGCTTCTTTTCCAGGACGAAGCCCGATTCGGACGTATAAGCGATCCATCCTGATGCTGGGCTCCCCGGCCCTTCCGTCCCACGGTCCTGAAAGCCCTTGTCCGGGAGTTCCGCGATGTCTATGCCGCCCTTGGCCCTCAAGAGGGAACTTTGGACTGGATGGTCGCCGATGCCATGAATACCGACCTCATGGGAACATTTCTGGGTCAGGTGGCGGCGTCAACCGAACTATCTTAAAATATTGTTTCATAGCAATACGTTAGTAGATCAACATTTTTCATGCTACCACCATTTTTTCTCGCTGGCCCTTTTTTGGGATTGCGATGGATCGTGGACTTTGATCCATCCTGCCGCAGGTGGAGTCAATCCGGGGAAATTAGTCCATTTACCAAATCTTCCAGAGATGTCTCTGGAAGAGAAAGAGCGCGCAGGGGGAAATCCTAGAAGAAATACATACTGGTGCTTCGATCCCAGTCCACTCGCCATAAAAGTGAAAAATCCCGATTGTGACGGGTCATGACCGAGTATGACGATTCGTTACGGAGTTCCTCTTTTCAATGGTTCGAAAGGATTCTCCAAGATTTCCGACGATGTCCGGAAATGACCGCTTTTGATCCTGAACGGACACTGGATTTAGTTGATGACCTACATCCCCAGAGCATGGCAAGATGTCGACTGATCTCCAATTCCAAGCAACAAACCTTCAACGCTGATGTCTTCGTCCAGTTCATCCCAGTGAAGACCAGTGCCTCCTCCGCTGATTTCATATTTGGTCCGTTGTTCCTGAGTTGCATGAAGAAGTCGGGGGAAATAGGCCATGGGGACACCCAGACGGCGTCCATCGGATAATTCGACCCACATGAATTCTGGATCGAAACTTAGGGCTTTAGCCAAAGTATTCATGCCATCTCCTTTCGAAAAGTTCCCGATTTTCCGAAGTGATCCCACTCAATTCGGCAAGTTCACCACTGTTTAATCCATAGCTCGCAGCGAGTCTGACTTCTGGCACAATCCAAAACTTGGCGACTGCATTTCCGCTTCGAACATGGATATGAGGACTTTCCCGAGGGTTTCCCACGTTGGAAAAGAAAAAGAACCTGCAGCCCTTATACCTTATATTGACCGGCACCGACAATCCTTTGCAAACTGGTATTATGGGGAAATCAGTTATGAATCAAATATCGGCTTACTCGAAAGGCCCTTTTTCTTCGAAGTTTTAGAGTTTGTGCTTCTTTCACATGGTCTGAAGCACCCCAGGACTGACTGACCAAACTCACTGCTGGAATCACCCCAAATTGTACTGATACCGGATTCTGGATGAACGCATTGGAAGAAGACCGTATTCCCGATCATAGGTAGGAATAGGTGGAGGATCGGAGGTCATTCTAAGCCGAGATGGGAAGGAGTCTGAACCTGATAAATCGCCCCACCTTAACGACAAGGATTTCCTGTGTTGACAATGGGGGTCACTTCAGTGACGAGCTTGGGATTCAATCTCAGAACACTCGCCTTAAAAGGGCGCAACCGACACAACAAACTTGTCCCGATTTTCCGCGATTTCTTTATTTTTAGCCATTCTCAAACGTTACACTGTACCGATACATTCCATATGGATCCCAATTTTTGTCCACAGTCTAGCACAAATTTAGCACAACCTTCCCAAAAACCGCCATGAATTCTGGTCAAAAAGTGGTTTGTAAAAAAATACGGGCTTATTCGTATCCTTTCTGATAATGGCGCGTTCCGGGTTGAAGTTTTCTGGATGACAACAGGCAATGACATTCGTAGTGATGGGCCTTGTCAGGCTCCAGGACAGCCGTTCATCTACTTTGCGGTGAGAAACATGGAAGAATCTTACTTTACCGGAAACTTTTTCCCCCCCCACTTTATCGTCAAGAGCCTTAAAAAGAGACGAAATGATGATTCATACTGTAGGATGTACTGTGTGTGAAATGCCGATAAGATCACTACCGGAGGGCGTGGGCCATGGCTAGTGGCAAGATATTGAGACAACTAGTAAAATCGGGAGCATCTGGGGATACGACCGCTTTCCGTCAGGCATCCGAAGCCATCATTCAGGAGGAGCGGCAGAAGCAACATCATTTGCTCGCCAACGACTTGGAGCAAATCCTTTACGGCGGAGGACATCGCCCGGCATCAATTGCAAACCGAAGCCTGAGAGATCGCGTCCCTATGGATCAGGAGCGTGGTCTGCCACTCCTTGGTCTCCGCGAGCCGGTGCGAGGGTTGGAAGAGGTCGTCCTTACCGAAGAAAACCAGCAGGTCATCGAAGACATTCTCGAACAACATCACCGTGCTGATGTGCTCAGGAGCTATGGCCTACGTCCTGCTGATAAAATCCTCTTCTGTGGGCCGCCGGGTTGCGGCAAGACGCTGACGGCAGAGGTTATTGCCGCGGAACTGAGTCTTCCGCTGGCACTCATCCGCCTCGATAGTGTGGTTTCCTCCTATCTCGGCGAAACGGCTGCCAATCTTCGGAAGGTCTTTGATTTCATCGACTCCACTCCCATGGTAGTTCTGTTCGACGAATTCGATGCGCTAGGTAAGGAGCGGGCAGATGCCAGCGAGCACGGTGAGCTTAAGCGTGTGGTCAACGCCGTACTGCAAATGCTCGACGCCTATCAGGGTAAAAGCCTCATTATCGCCGCCACTAACCATGAAGGCATGCTCGACTCCGCTATCTGGCGACGCTTTGAGGAAGTACTGATATTCGGCCTGCCCACACGGGAGCAGCTTGCAAAGCTTCTCTCGATCAAATTGCGTGGTGTACGCCGTGATTTTGAATTGGACGACGAGCGGGTTCTGGCCCTCTTCCCTGACATGTCGTATGCTGATGTGGAACGAGTGCTGCGTCATGCCATTAAGGACATGATTCTCAAGGGGCAGGAATTCCTTCAACTCCGTCATCTTGAAAAAGCCCGGCAGCGTGAGTTGAACAGAAAGCAACAATTGCCGGAGGTATAATACGCGATGGAAGCCTATCCTCATCTCAGGATCGAGCGTGAGCAACCAGTCAAGCAAAAGCGACCTAGTCGACCTCCCCTCTTTCCACGTCCAGTAAACTTGTTGGCCCATGCGCGCAAACTCCAACAAAGTCTGACGATTGCGATTGAGGAGGCGAATAAAGATATTGGCGGATTTGATGGTCGGCCGCTTTTCAAGCTCAAAGTTGGGACTCTGCCTCCGGAGCAAATCGAACAAGGATTCCCAGGTGTCGTGGTCGTGAGTCAGGAACGCGGCGGTTACGCACTCGCCTTTGCCAATAGAATTGCATTGGATGAGTTTGAGGCTAGGCTTAGCCAACTCGCAGACGGTATGACTCCCAAGTACGCCAACATCCTCTATGCGCTGGAGGCGTTTGACCACTGGACACAGGAAGACCGTATGGGCTGGGCTTTGAAACGCGATGGTCTACCGGCCCAGGAGCCTTTCATCTTTGATGTGGAGTTGTGGCCTCTTGGGCGAGGCAATGAGCGCGAGGCAATGAGAACGGCCTTCAGTTTATGGCTGACCAATGAAGAAGTCACAATACTGGATCGTATCAACGCCGAAGACTTTGTTGCCTATCGATTGAGACTCTCCCGAAAACAGGCTAAAGCGTTGTTGAAACACCGCGATGTCCGCACCGCTGACTTGCCACCGCGATTGGGACTGGATCTGGATGTCATGCAGCTCGATATTCAGGACGTCACCCAATCCGTGCCACTGGGTGATGCACCATTTGTTGCCGTGCTCGATAGCGGAATTACTGGAGGACACCCGTTGCTTGCCCCGACGCTGGGCGATGCACAGGGCTTCCTGCTTCCAAATAAGGAGTCACATGACGATGACGGCCATGGCACCATCGTGGCGGGTATCGCAGTCTATGGCGATGTCGAGGCATGTGCTCAGACCAAGAAATTCATCCCTCAGTTGCGCCTGTTGAGCGGTCGAGTTCTTGACCATAGAGCCGAATCCGATACACGTTTCATCGAAAACATCGTTGAGGAGGCGGTAAGATATTTTCATGAAACATATAACTGTCGCGTCTTCAATCTTTCCTACGGTAATCTGAACAAACCCTACTTTGGAGGTCGTGTTGCTGGCCTTGCCTACACACTCGACCGACTGTCGCGTGAATTGGATGTGCTCTTCATCATCCCATCGGGTAACTTTGGGGATGTGCCGACTGAGTGGTTAAAGAACGAATATCCCGATTATTTTTTCAGAAACGAAGCTAGGCTGATTGATCCGGCTCCGGCATTGAACGCACTCACTGTCGGGAGCCTTGCTCGATGGGATCGGAGTTACGCGGCATGGCGCCAGCCGAACGATTTGGCGGAAATACCGGTTGCTCAGAGGGATCAGCCATCCCCCTTTACCCGTTGCGGGTATTCCGTAAAGGGGGCTATCAAACCCGAGTTGGTGGCCTATGGTGGAAACCAAGCCATTGATCCTCGTACAGGAAACGGCTCCAACCGGTGGCTGGGAGAGTTGTCGACTGGCAAAGACTTTGCGGAAGGACGATTGCTCGCGGAAAGAGTGGGAACGAGCTTTGCTGCGCCCCATGTCGCCCATGTTGCCGCTCGATTATTGGCGGAGGTACCCAATGCCACCACGAACCTGCTTCGTGCGCTGCTGATTGCAAACGCAAAGATACCTACTGTAAGCCATACGCTTTTTCATGGAAATGAAGACAAACTTGCACAAATAGTCGGTTATGGAATGGTTGATATTTCCAATTTATACCGATCCACCGAGGAGCAGGTCATTATGATTGCCGAATTATCCCTCATTGACAAGCATCACCACTTTTTCGAGGTGCCGATTCCAGAAAGCTTTTACAACAGAGGAAAGAACCGTCGCAGGCGAGAGATCACAGTGGCCCTTGCTCATTGCCCTCCGGTCAGGACAACCCGGCTCGAATACAAGGCCAGTCGTTTTCAGTTCCGTCTAGTGGAAGCGGGAACCTTTGATGAAGCAGTGGCTGCTTTCGACAAGGCAACGGCAGAAGAGGTCGAAAACATCAAGGAGATCAATTGCAACAAGACGACATACGGTACTCAGAAACGCTCCTACGGGACGGTCCAGGCGTCCACGTGGGCGATCAAGCAGCCCCGCTCCAAAAGACTGTTTGTCGTGGTGACCCGTAATGATCATGCATGGGGCAGTCCACTCACACTGGAAGAAGAGCCCTATGCGTTGGTGATCCGCATGAGCGACCGGGAAAACGAAGAGGCTCGGCTCTATACGGAAATCCGCGCCCAGTTGCAGGCACGTGAACGAGCGCGCGTCCGCGTTTGAGTGGTGAGTAGTTAATGAGCCGGAACAAAAAGATGGAACTCATCTACATCGGCAAGGATGCGCAGCTAAGATACCTTCCGCCTATGAGGAGCTGTACCGGAGAAGCTCTGCCAGATGGTCTACCGGACGAGTTGGACAAGAAACATATGAGTCTGTTTTTTAATGCCTACATTTGCAGTAAACTCTGGAACGACTTCAGTAGGGTTTGATGTGTCATAACCCAGTATACCAATAAAAGGCATAATAATGGCGGCCTTCGTAGCTTCTTCTGTTGATAAAGGGTCACCAGCGGACTGTAATCGTTTGATTTTATCCCCAAGATTGCGCAACTGATCTATGAAGTCCATGAACACTCCTTTAGGATGAAAATAATCTATTTTCACTTTTCTGATGCTGTACTTCTTAGTTTTTGAATCCCATCCTTTGCTTAATCTTCGAATTCGGCACTCTTAAATTTCAAAACCTTACAGTTTTCCTTGATCGTCCGCTGAAATCCATCATCGAACTGTTTCAACGTTTCAGCATGGATTTCAAGAGAAAGAACAACCGATGTATCCGGCTTCAGATTGAAGTGGTTCAGCACCTCATCGACAATTTGGGCAAAGGTTGCCTTCGGCCCTTGGGGGTCGAGATCGATACTGGCAAAGAACCGTTTCTTTTGAGAGGCTTGATGAGGAAGGGGTGGTGGAGTTTCCGAGACGGAACTGGATCCATCAGCGGGGACCGGATTGGGTGGCCGTTCAGAACCGGAGGACTCTGCTTCCTGTTTTCTCCTCTCCTGGTCAACGATCCTTGCGACATCGGAATTGATCAAAAGAAGGGAATGGTCAAGCGTGACCGAAAAAGGCTTGTTGAATGAAAAGCCCACATACTGATCCTTTTCTTTCCCATAGGCCAGTCCAAAGAAATCGGGACTGGCTGATCCTTTTTCAATGGCCGAACGGAAAACCGTCTCGCCCATAAGCCGTGGGAAATAAAGATAGCAGGACATCTTCTGCCAGACATCGAGGGCAGAGACATCCAGAACATCCGGCTTCCAGAACCATGTTCTAAGGATCGCCTTGAGATGGATCGGAGACCATTCTGAGATCACGAGCTCGTTCTCACGAAGAATCCGCTCAATCTCTCCGGTAAAACGGGGTGCTTGTGTAGAAAGAGCAAACGGATCCCACCGGATTCCTTCCACACCTTTTTCGGGACTGGCACACTGAGAGGGAACGAGCAGCCACTTGTATGTCTCGCGGATCGTCCGGTCGAGATAGGTGCGGGCGTCTTCAAGGCTCTTCCTGGCCTGCCGGATCTGGTACTGATCGAGGTTGATGCGGAGCGCATCAATGTCATCCAGGATCGATTGCCAGGCCAGGATAATCCTTATCTGCTCCATAAGATTCATCACCGATCCATGGTCTGCCAGAAGAAAGACCAGGCGATTCTGATACTTCCGGGGCTGATCTCCCCGATATTTTAGAAAGGGAGCTGTTTGCTCATAAGCTAACTTTGGGTTTCCGGAATTATAGGCATCATCCAACGGCAAGACGATCAGTCGAAGGCCTCCGTCATCGGGAACATCCCCATGATTGGTGAAAACATGGATCCCGCCGAACATGCCGGGCTCAAGAATTTTGCGAAGACGTTCCCGGAGAAGTGGCGCGATATGCTCCAGGTCCTGGAACCTTCGTTTCCTTTCCTCCATCTCGCGTCGCAGATTGGGCCGTGTGTCGAACCAGTAACGGTTATTGGCACTATTCAAATAATGCAGCCGGTCAGAAAGTCGGTCCAGTGCATCGCGAAAGAGTTCCGGAGGCTGACCGGGCTGAACGCTTCCCAGAAGGATCCGTTCCAGCTCAATACCCCGAATCTGCTGCTTGGATGACGGTGGAGCACTTCCCAGAAAGATTGTTCTCGCCACCCGTCGGCAAGCCTGAAGGCTCCCAAAGCGGGTCTCCTTCGTTTCAATCATGGCAGCCTCGGATCGATTCCCGTCGATATCGCGCTCCAGAACCGGATCCCATCCCTGGGGAAGGGGGTTCTGGATCACGCTTCGTACTTCCGCATCCGACAGGGGAAAGCTCCCTGGCAGGATCAGAAGATCCTTGTTCCCGTCAACCCACAGACGATGGATGACCATCGCCATGAGTTTCAAAACCCCCCGTGTTCGCTGGAAGGTTTCAAGGGTGGACCAGTCTTCGTATAGCCGGTCGAAAATTTCCGGGTGAATCGGATAGGCGCGCCTGAGACGGTCGTAGTAGGCCCCTTCCCGGGTTTCGATCGGAAAGTCCGAGGCCCGGTCAATATAGAGATCGGCAAAACTCCGGCACACGGCGTCAACAGACCGGGAGTCGGTAATGTCAGAGAAGAGTCTCCTCCTGACGATCTCGAAGGATTCCTCTGTCGAGACCGGACGCCAGAGGGCCTGAACACGACCAAAGTAATATTCGAGGGTTTGAAGAACATCGTTGCCCCGTTGTCCTCCAGCTTCCCGGTCCGATTCCGGAAGAGAGACCAGAAGCACGGCATTGGGAACGGCCTTTAGTGCTTCGGTCAGGCCCTGGACAAAGGACAGATTCGAGTCGTAGGTTCCTCCGGTAAGTGTGGCTCCTGATCCAAACTGTCGGATGTAAGAAACCAGTTCATCGATCAGGATCACACAGGGTGCATACCGGGAAATCAGTTGGGTCAGAAGCTCCTTTCCGGGAGAGGTTCCGGAAAGATCGGCCTCGGAAATCATACGATATCCCTCTTCTCCTCCCAACTGCCAGGCCAGTTCCCCCCACAAGGTCCGGATCTGGTCTCCCCCCCGATTTCTCGGGACATTGGGGGCCAGATTGATTCCATCGAGAACCGAAACACGGCACAGGGGAAGATCGGTGACCCCGACCCTGTCCAGGATCGGGGGAATTCCCTGCATCTCCCGGGTCGAAACCGCTCTGTTCACCAGATGGTAGACAGCCAGCATGGTGTGGGTCTTTCCACCTCCAAAGGCCGTCTGCAACTGGATGACCGGATCCCCTCCCTGACCGGTCAGGCGTTTGACGACCGATCCCAGAAGATTGTTCATTCCTTCTGTGATGAAAGTTCTTTTGAAGAATAGCGACGGATCCTGATATTCGGGAACTGCTGTCTTTTCAAAGACACGGGAGAGATCCGCGGCAAATTCGGCCTGTTGAAAGGTTCCCCTCATGACATCTTCATGGGGAATGGCGACCTCTGTCCAAGGCTTCTGGTTCATTTTCCGTCTCTCCTTCCTTGAAGCGTTTTATTCTCCACTAGGAATATCCTCCTGAACTGCCTGTTTACCGCTCACAAAGATCTCGCCCTGTTTTAAGATCTGAACTACTGGTTTGAAGCTGGCCTTGGCGACTCCATGCCAGGATGCGATCAGTTCATTGACCATCCGGGCATCCTCGGCCCACCCCTTTCGTTCGCAAAAGGTATAGACCCGATAGGCCAGTTGACGGATGGCATCCGATCGGGAGGGCATGGCGGCCAGAATGGTGCCAGCTTCTTGTTCTCCACTAGACTGAAGAGCCCCGACGAGGTGGTACAGACCTTTCCAGACCGAGAGACGGGAATCAGTCTCAGGATTCCAGTCTGAAGGATATTCTGAAAATCTGAGAAGACGGACCTTTCCTCCCTGGGATTCCAGAACCCCGCTCTCCCGCACTCCATCAACGCTCGTTCCCTTGGCCCGGGAGAGTGTTTCCGCATCTCCATAGGGGCCGACACTCCAGCCAAAACCTTCAAACCAGGAAAGACAGAACCGGGTATCGGGATCGAGATCGCCCTCAGCATGGGAGAAGTAGGCATCGAGTTCCTTGTTGATCAGTGTCAGTGCTTCGTGGACCGGCATGGGCGTTCCGTCGGCCTCAAGGACAGGTTGGCGTGAGAAGATGGCCATTCCGGGTCCGATGGTTGACTGGGCGAGATCGACCGGGGCAATCGGAGACTGGCCCTCTTTTCCCCCGATCATCGCCTCCAGTGCCTCTGGAAGTTCTGTACTAAGTTCTCTCAGAAATTCTCGACGGGAAATAGGGGAAACATCTTTCTCCCGTTTCCGGCATACCAGTATGATGCTGGAGGCAAGGGCATTGGTTCCAGACCCTATCATTCGGTTCGAAAGTTCCGTTCTCATCGGCCATGTCCCGGTAATGGAAAATCCGGCCTTGATAACCGCTTCTAGGAAGGTCTCCCATCCGGTCGACGCGGTGCTTCCTTCTTTTGTTTCTGACTGCTTGAAGGCGTAATAGATGGTGACCGGAAAGACTGGATGGGCCTGTTCCGCCAAACGGTGCATGGCCTGGGTCATACCTGTCATAAAAAATTGCTCGGCCTCTCCCTTGTTCTTATGTCGATAGGGAGAGGCGATCAGCTCTTCCAACTTTGGAACAGCAAGTGTCGAAAAAAGATCAGGATAAACGATCTTTAGTGAACGACGGAGCCAGACATAGAAAAAGTCAGAGAGATCTGCATAGCCGATATTGTCAAAATAGGGGGGATCCGTGGAGATAATCTTCGATGAAGAGACGGTTTGGGATTGGGCATCCTGTTGGCAGGCCAAGCCTGTCCCTTTGGATGGGAGGTTCAACAAGACTTTCTGAATCCATTCTGACGCTCCCAGAAAATTTCCAGAAGAATCAGAAAAAGGATTGGCTTCTGAGTAGTCCCACGTCATGGGGATCGCTTGTCGGCCGAAGGTATTTCTATTGGATTCTCTACTGGAATCCCACCCACAAATGGATGACATTCGATCCGAAAGTCGGTCAACCGATAGTCCCAAATACACTCCCACTGCCTGAGCATATGCAGTAGCTCCCTTTCCTCCGGCATCGAGACCCACGCTATCGTCGGGGATTCCCGCTTTGACCGCATCGGTCCGGCATTTCTCGATGGCCTCCCCCACCAGATCGGAAAAGGTCGTCAGCGCCACCAGCTGGCGGGGGGTGAAGAGTTTGTCCCAAGTGGTTAATCCGTAAAGTCCAATATTCACGCGACATTTTCCGTGGGTTTCAAATATTGGTTTCCACTCTGGTTTTGCTTGACGAGCGATGGCTTCCTGATCTTCAGTCGCCGATAGATAGACCCGACCATGGGGACCTTCAGCTACAGTTGCCATAAGATTGGAGCCCATGAGGTCAGCAATTCCTTCCAAGCGAATATGCTTGTAGTCAATGGGTGATCCAGACAAGAGACAGTGGAATCCCCCGCGTTTTCCAGCAGTTGTCCCACTCTTCGCTCCTTCTGGAGGCTTCCCCACATTGACCACAAACCGATATTGGTCTCCCTCGACGACGGGCTCCACATAGGCTTCCTTACCCGGCTTGCCGGAAAGAATAAAGCTTGATACAAGCGGAACATCCACATGGTTATAGGCCGGATTGGGGCTCTTAACCGTTCGCGCCCAGAGCCATGCAATGACCGTCAGTTTCTGACCGATGAGGGGAACAAGATCCTCCCGTTCTTTAGCCATCTCCTTTGTGATTTCGATCTGGGGATAAAGATGTCCGATTCTCTTTTCCGCCTCTTCTCTCATCCAGTGGCCGTACCGTCGAACATCCTCCGCCAGCCCTTGGGCACCACCCCAGTCTGCTTCGGTGGTGCGGCCTTTCTGTTCTCCCAAAGGAACAGGACCCACCGGTTTTCGTCCTGCAAACTTGGGGGGGATCTCGATCATCGCCTTATTGATCAGGACCGCCACCGGATTGAGATCGGAGGCCCAGGACTCAAGACCCAGACGTTGGGCTTCGAGCGGAATCGCCCCTCCTCCCGCGAAGGGGTCATGAAAAGCGGGGAGTTTTTCTGGATCGAAGAGCTCCTTGGATTGTGGATGATCCTTATTCAGTGCACATGTTTCCATCCAGGATTTTCTGATTTCCTCCCAAGCCTCGTTCAACACCTCTTCGTTATTGGTATTCTCCCATACGACAAGTTTACGGAGAATACCAAAAAGCCGTTCCCGTTCGAGTTGTGCCTTTTCCTTGTTGATCCCTCGTCCCAGACTTCGTTCATAACCGGGATCGTTGACCATCTGGGCAAAGAGAACAGCCCGGGCTGCCGCCAGTGGACGTCTGGCCCACCAAAGATGAAGCGTCGAGGGATGACCATGACGGATCGACTTTTCCCGGGCGGAGGCTATATTGATGTCGTCTAATGGAAGCGCCACCTCAATCAGTTTCTTGGGAAGTTTGATCACGAACACTCCTTGCATGGATCAAATGAGTGATTATTAGACGAAATATGAGCAGTCGTCATTGTCGGAGAGGTTGATATCGAATCAAAAGCGTTGAAGTCTCAATCTTTTGAGGATCGCTCAAAATATCATCACCCACACCCCTATTATTCCTCATAACCCCACAACAAGCGGGCATTCTTGCATCTTTCGGTTTGTAGGGGGGCTGAATGACACAATCATGAAGATCCTTTGAAAGAACATCGACATACGATCGTCCTTTTTTGAGGGACTCCTGAAAGATCCTGTCCAACTCGGCCTGAAAAAGATGGGCAATCTTTTGTCGGACCATCAAAAACCTCCTTGCCTAAAATGCTCAATGGTGACAGGAAAGTTATTGAAAGCCTTCTGAACTTGTTTTTCGTATTCTTCTCCCCAACAACTTGAAAACAGTAAGACGACATCGAAGGAGTCGAGATTTTTTTCCCGTATTTGCCGAATCAGGTCATCCATCGAAACTGTCCGATTCTCGGTGGCATCGAAGGGCTTGTTGAATGTCACATTATATTTTTCCGGGATGACACAGTCCGGATTTATAAAACCATACAATGACGACAGAATAACCCACCTTGTCGTGTGAGCTTCAACGATCTTGAGGTCTTTACAGAACCGTTCGCCTATATACGCAATGCGAGCTGGGGTCGGCCCGGCATTCGGATTTTTATCCCAAATTTTCGTTTTTGTGCAGGCAAGAACCCCGAGAACTCTTGGCGGGGAGAGTTGTCCCGGATCTGAAGGCTTTCTGGAGGTCACAGGAAAAGACTCGATTCTGGGTAGCGAGAATGAAGAGGAGTCTCCAGCTTTGTTTGGATTGCTGTTATCGCATGCATTCTGTCTGTCGTCCCTCTTTCCTCTTCCGCATTGGGGGAAGAGAGGACATGAGATCGGTGGATCTTTAGAATTACAGAAGGATTGTCCAAAGCGCCAGAGTGCCTTGTCGATGTCCAGTGAAACCATCGGCCGAGTTTTCTCACCTTCCTGAATCACGTGCCCTTTAACTGCGTCTCTCCATAGGGCGGCTACCTGCTGCTTGTTTGACATTTCAGACCCTGTCTCGGCTCCTCGCACCACGCATTGAGTAACCCTTTCGATGTGAACGTCCACAGGTATGGGAACAGGCTCAAGGTTCTTGAGGGTAAGTCCTGCATTGTCCCGCATCATGCGGATCCACAGAGGACCGATCTTTTCTCCCTTGAGGTAAGGAAAGAATTTTCCTTCTTTACGGATATAATCGAGTACGGCGGTGGCATCCATTCCATGGGCGAGAAAAAGGTTCAGGGGATCTCCGCCGAATTGTTCCAGAAACGTCCGGGAGAGAGTTGTCCATGTATTAAGGTCCGTATCGTCTCTTTTCTTCTCTTGCCCCATCAAAAGCCCTGAACCAAGAAGATCCCTTCTGAGCTCAATCGTGTCCCGCCGAATGACCTCCTGGGAATTGAAAAGAGACCGATAGATTGGATTTCCGAACGCCTTTCGGGCAAGGTCCCAAAGATCGTCCGCCTTTCTCTGGTAGTCAATTGCCACCACAAGCGTCAGGAAGAGGCGATACTCTGCCGAATCTCGGACAACGCCTTCGGGCAGAGCATCCTCCGGCATGGGAGGATTGGGAAAGGCTTGGAGGATAATAGAAACCATGTCTCTCGGTGGATTTTTTTGCAGGGGTTTTTTTGAGATTGATGAGAGGATCTCTTGCACTTCCAAGCACGCCTTTCGGGCTTTTTCCTTATATTGGGGAAATGGGAAAAACCGTTCTGCACAGTGGAAATCTTGGAGGGCCAAATCATACTCCCCGATCTCTCGATAATCCTCAGCTCTCCAAAAGCAAATATTTCCGTCCTCGCCATAGCTCTTCAACAAGTTGAGATAAAACTCTTCTCCCAACCTCCTGTCTTGCCGGAACAATGATCTTGCTTGGCTTAGTTTGTCGTTGATTTCCCGCCAGTTTGTCATAGAGGTTTCTCCTCAAAAGAAAAAACATCCCGAAAGTGATCGCGGATTCTTATTGACTGATGATCGGGTAACTCATGGCAATTCACAGCGACAACGTGTTGTGACTTCTTGCCGGTCGTACAAAGAACAAACCTGTTTGTCCTTTCTAGAACATGGGACAGCGAAATCCCAATGCACTGCCATCACTGAAACTCTTGGGATGAAAAATGACACTGACGTGAGGCCTCGGGGAACCGGAGCCACGACGTTGGATGACGTTTTATTCTCTAAAACCATTCATAAATTTATCAAAGTACGTTTGACAAACCGATCCCATTATTGCGAAGATCAAAACAGATGGATTGGGGGTACCCGGTCGGCGAAGGGCCTTCGGAAGAAATTCCGGGGCCTTTTCGTTTTTCAGGGAAAGCATCGGAGATCCCGCCCGTCCTGCTTTGCAAGAAGGTGGGGAAGGAGCTTCTTCTCCATAACCTCATACGTCCTGTTCGGTTGATCCGGTCTCAAGATGGAAAGTCCGATCGGTCGCGCCAGCAGATCGGCAAGCTGAAGACCCAGGTGATTGGCCTTCTTGTCTACAAACACCACATCAAACGGATACACTCTCCCTTCATCCCTGTTTTTTTCGCAGAGCCTCCGAAACTCACTTTTGAGCTCTCCATCTTCATTCTTGCCTCGCTTCTCAAACAGAAGATGCATTTTCTGGCCAACGACACCTTCATTCGAAAGAAAAGAATCGACTTGGATGAGCCCGGCTTCAAGAGCCAGATGGTAGGGGTTTTCCGGGTTTTCGTTTTCTTTCAATTCATTTTTTCGAATCACCACGCACCCCAGATGAAAGGTCACCTCCCCGATAATCTGTGTCAGCTCCGTCATAAAATGTTCTTTCTTGTCTGATGAGTTCAGAAAAGAGAAGTCCTCCGTCCCTTTTCGGAGTGCATGTTCGTGAAGGATCACAGCATCGTGACCGAAATGCTTCATCTTGAGGCTCTGAAGGCGCGGCGTCAGAATGCCAATATAATCGGCCTTTTTCAGGATGCAAAATACCAGAACGAAGATCGGATAATGAGGATCGATGGTCATCAGTCCATGATCGCCACTTTCATCAACAAAGACAATATATTCGGAGAACTCTTCTATCATCGGCTCCACGCTAATCCGTGCCGCCGTTTTTAACGGACTCAGCTTTTTTCAGAAGCTCGATCAGATCCAGATTAATGCTGGTTACCGCCCAGTCGGGTTCCTGGTTGAATGGTT
>JAKAYF010000089.1 GCA_021816465.1 Nitrospirota bacterium | reverse complement strand
CGCCAGGATGGGAAGCGGTCAATCAGTCACTTCCGGTCTTTTTGGGATTGCCGGCTTTTATTCGCCCGATGGGGGCGATTGCGACCGATCCACTCGGCGTGTACGGCTATCTGTTTCCGGTGATGGGGGAAGGAAATCCGGACTCTGTCTCCGGCTTTGTGGTGATCCTTCAGTCAGGCGGTGTAATGGAGTCGAATATGATCTCCATGGCGACCGTCTCGAATCCACAGTCCTTTCTCCTTGGCATTTCTTCCTTCCTGGATCATTTGCTTCAAACAATATCACAGGAAGAAGGGCCGGCTCCAAAGGAGGAAATTTCCTGGATCAGGGATTCCCGGAACAGGACAGCCCTGGACTGGAACCAGGTGGCTGGGACAATCCAGGATATTCCCTTTGACCTGCTGGGTGACGCACTTAAGGATCCCCCGTTTGTCCATGAGTCTCTCTCTGCCAAAAATGCCAGTTGGCGATCGATCTTTTTAAAGGTCCTTCCGGGATCGCTTCTGGGAATGCTTTTATTTCTGATCGCCTTGTTTTTTGTAAGGCACTTCGACCACCTGGCGATCGAACGAACCCGTATCCTGAAAGCCCGTCATGAACTGCTTCTGGCCAGACTGACCAATGCGAGAATGGTTCACATCCTCTTGTCCGATGTGAACGCCGATCTCTCTTCACAGATGGACCTTTCCTGGGGGTTGACACGGCTTGATATCGCAAGCAGCCCGCTGACATCGAGGGAGCTGATTCTCTTCCGGGCAGGAGCGGCAAAATACAACTGGTTCATAGAGGGTCGGGCTCCATCACGAATTCTTCTGGATACACTGGTCGGAAGGACAAAGGAACGGATCGCAGCGCAGCACCTTCTTCTCACAAATCCACGGCCGATTTATCTTCCGGTGGAAGATCTTTCACCCTCCTTTCTGTTTCAGGGGCAATGGAATGGTCTGCTCAGGAAAGAGGAGGAGGGAAAATGAACAAGATTCCTCCTTTCCTTCTGGCAACGGTGGGTCTTTTTTCCATTCTCTTCATAGGATTGTGTTCCCTTGGATGGTCTTTGCTCTCCTTTTATCAGGATCACGGGAAGCTTGTGAAAATGGAAGATTTGGCAAAAGGCGACCCGCTTCTTGCCCGGGAGCTTCTGAGGGTCCGGACGATGATCCGCCACGATGAATTTCTCCTTGGAGGAATCGATGACAATCTGGAGTCCGGTATTGCGGATTTCGGCGCCTTGCGGTCGATATGGGGCATCCCGATCCGCTTTGAACCGCTAGATGGCCATGGTCCGACGGAGCTTGGGGACATGAAGCCTGTGGTCGGGGTCGGGGGATTGAATGGCAGAGTGTGGGAGAGCACCTGGAAACTTTCGGTGCCCGCAAGTCTCAGCACGGTTCTTTTCCTGATGCCTTATCTTGAGTATCTCGCCCAAAAAGACAAGGCGCTCGTCAGCCGGGTGAAGTACCTCTCGAATGCGGGTGTTTCAGGGGATCTTGCGGATAAGGATACTCCGGGGATGCTTGACCTTCTGGTCCGTTTTGAAGGCATTCCCCCCCATCAGGCGTCACTTCTTGAAGGAGCGTTGATCAAAAGGCAACGGCTTCAGGACGCCCTTGCGGCGATGAAGCAAAAGAATCTTCCCCCAAAAAGTCCCCAACGGTAGATTGTTAACGGATGGATGGAAAGGTCGAATGAATGAATAGAGTCCATGGCAATTCCTTTTCGCTTCTTGCGGCTACGATAGGCTGTTTGCTCCTGATCGTTTCCGACAGGGGAGTGGCGGCGGCTTTCCCGACGGAGGGATCTCCCTCTTCCCCGTCGGTGCCAGCTCCGATCTTTGAACTGTCGGATCAGGACAAAGCCTATTACAACAATCTGATCAAGCTGAAAAAAGAGATTCTTACCGAGAAGCTTGAGGTGGAAAAATGGGAGCTTCAGAAAAAGATGGGGTATTCCGGTCCGGCCATGAGACATTTTTCTCAAAAAAAAACCGGCCCTCCCATGGATCGTCTGACCGTTCGGGCGGTCTCCGGCCATCATGCCGTTGTCTTTTTTCGGGGGCTGGATCGGGTTGTTTCGGTCGGGGATGTTTTGGGGACGCTTGAAATTCGCGGCATCGGCGCAAAGTCGGTTACGGTCCGGAATACAAAAACCGGACGGATAGAGACGTTTGCCCTTTCCGGCGGGGATGTTTCTCAGGTGCAGGGCCGCCATAAACCCTTTGGAACGGGAGCCATCAAATGAAGAAAAGACAGTCTTTCCTGTTCCCCATGCTTGCCCTGATGCTGGTTCTGGGCGCATGTCAAAGCGCACCGGTCGCCAAGAAGGGAACCTTGTCCGATCTGCATCCGGTCTATGACAAAAAGGCAGGAAAGATCGATCCATCCTTGCCTCAGGTGATTCTGCCCCTTCCTCAAAAGGAGGCTCATGTTCGGGACTATGATTATTTGAACAAGGTGGTCAGCGGTGATTTCAGGGGAACAAGGCTCTCCGACACGCTCGAGCTGATCATGCCAGAAGGCATCACGGTTGTGTGGGGGGACATGAACCCGTCGGAGCATGTTTTCATTTCCATCCGAAAAAAAACACTGAGGCAAGCCCTTGACCTGATCCTGAAACCGATGGGAGCCGCCTTTCTTCCAGCGCCGGACCATATCAGGGTCACCCGCCATGAAACCATTCTTTTCAGGCTTCCCGTTCCGAACATCAGGACCATCCTGATGGGGTCTGTGGGATCCAACCCCACCACTCCGGGTGGAGGCTCGGGAAGCTCCGGCGGTGGAATGGGCGGTGGCATGGCAGGAGGCATGGGTGGCGGTATGGCAGGAGGAATGGGCGGCGGCATGGGCGGCGGCCTTGGGGGTATGACGGGAGGGATGGGTGGTGGCATGGGTGCCAATCAGGGGACCCAGACCTCAGGAAATGTTACCGTCAATATGTCGAGCGGTCTTGTCACTTTCTGGGATTCGCTCAAAAAGACCCTGGACGGAATGAAGGGACCTCACGGAGTGGTCCGTGTGGATACCGAGTCCGGGTATGTCTATGTCCATGACCAGGTGGACCGGACTTCGGATATCAGGGATTATCTCAACCGAGTCCGGAATGCGCTCCGGAAGCAGGTTTACCTGAAAGTGGAGATTGCCGAGATCCAGCTCAACCAGAACAACTCTTTCGGTGTGAACTGGAACGCTCTTCTGAAGGGGGTCGGCGCACAGTTCACCACGATTGGAGCCGGAGCCCAGAATGCGGGTCTCGCGGCGACAGGCTCCCAGTTCGCACCCTATTCAATAGGAGTGACGAGTCCGAATGGAACGAGTACCGCCATTTTGCAGGCGCTTGACCAGATCGGACATGTTCACCTGGTCAGCCAGCCCAGGATCCTGACGTTGTCCGGACTTCCGACGACGATCAATGCGACGACCAATATTCCTTATCTCCAGAGTGAAATGCCGTTTGCTTTCGGTGGGCTCAACTCTTCTTCCCTGGTCATTCCCCAGATCTCTTACGCGACCGTCGGATTGAATCTCGAGATCACCGCGGTGATCGACCATGATTCCATCAGGCTCCATGTTGTTCCGGTCCTGAATACCCTGACACAATTTGTCTCGATCGCCGTTCAGGGGGTGGGGACCTTCCAGGAGCCGGAGATTGCTTCCCGGGCCTTGTCCTCGGATATCCTGACCCGGTCCAACAACACGGTCATTATGGGAGGACTGATCTCAAACACCATTTCAAAGCAGGAGTACACGATCCCGTTTTTGGGAGCCATTCCGGGTCTCAAATACCTGTTTTCAGGATATAACGATGTCCGGACAGTCGACGAGATGGTCTTTATCATTACGCCCATTGTCTCCGATGGTTTTGCCGTTCCCGAACCCACAACCCGAACCCTTTTGCACCTGAAGCCAGAACAGGCTCCATTGAGAACCATTCCGCAAAAGGAATCGACGCATATCACAGCGGGGCAGATGTAATGCAAATCCGGTCTCCAAGACCCATTCTCGAGATTCTAGAAGAGATCGGAGGGATCGATCCCTCGATCAGGGAAGGTCTCCTGACCGAGTCGCAGGCCTCCGGTCGACGTGTGGGCGAGATGGCTCTCGAGAATGGGTATACCTCGGAGGAAAAGATTCTGGAGGCCTTGTCCATTCAGACAGGAATCCCCAAAATTGCCCTCGAGTCGGTCGGGGATCAGCTCGACCAGAGTCTTTTTCGCCGATATGAAAAGCTCTTTATCTCCTGGGCGGTGATTCCGCTGACGGAGAACCGCTTTGTCATCTCGGACCCTTCCAGGATCCATGATTTTGAAAAACAGTTGATCGGAGAAGGGGTCGTCGAACGATTTGGTCTGGCGAACTTCCTGCTCCTTGAAAAAAGCTCCATCTTCTGGAAACAGAACGAAATCATGGGAATGGGCATCATCCATCCCGCCCAGTTTTCAAAAGAGGTGATGGCTCTTGTCGCGCAGCCTTCGGAGATGATGGAGTTCATCGTCAACAGGGCATACCGGATGAATGCCTCGGATATTCATTTTGAGCCCCAGCAGAAAGTGGTCAGGGTTCTTTTCCGGCTGAATGGCGACCTTTCCACCGTTGCCTTTATTCCACGCGCGGTCTATGAAACCGTCACGATGGCTCTGGTCACCAAAAGCCGTGTTCTGAACCCGCAGTCGAACAAGAGCCATGATGGCCACTTTACGGTATCGATCGATCACAGGGATGTCCAGATCCGGGCCTCTTTTATTCCAACCATTCATAATGCGTTTTCGGTTGTCCTGAGAATCCTGGGATCGCAAAAGGCCACGATACGGCTTTCGAGTCTCGGTTACCCGGAAGACGAGATTTCTCAAATGAAGTCGATCCTCTCGAACCTTTCAAACGGAATGGTCTTTGTCACGGGGCCAACCGGTTCGGGAAAGAACACCTCTCTTCATGCGGTCATCTCCGAGATGGATCTGAACACCAGAAAAATGATTGATATCGGAGACCCGATTGAGTACAGAAGACCTTTCGGCATCCAGGTGCAGGTCTGGAACGCCGAAAATGAAAAATGGGACTACGTCGATGCGTTGAGATCCTCCCTTCGCCACGATCCGGATATCATCATGATCGGGGAAATCCGCGATGGCGAATCGGCAAGGGTCAGCGTCCAGGCGGCAAGGACAGGCCATCTGATCCTGACGACCCTTCATGTGACCTCGGTTTTTGAGATTTTCGAGAGACTTCTCGACTTTGGGATTTCCTACCTCGACATTCTCTCGGTGACAAAAGTGGTCATGAACCAGCGCCTGTTGAAAAAACTTTGCTCGTGCGCCCGTCCCAGGCCTATTGCTCCCGGAGATCTGGTGGGGGATCTCGGAATTCTTATCGGCCGTGCCGGAATCGATACCGTTTATGATCCCTACGGGTGTGACCGCTGCAATGGTGGCGGTTTCGTGGGGCGTTACGCCCTGGCCGAGATCTTGTTCATGAACAGGGAAACCAGGGGATTTCTGGCAGATCAGAAGTCCTCCAACTCTGTCGTCCTGAAAAGAGCCTATGAGTCGTTCCATCCGGAGTGGATGTCATTGGCGGAAAAAGCGCTGAGGGACTCTTCCACTGGAAAAACCTCTTTTGGAGAGGTCCTCAGAAACGCCGGAGTGCTTTAAGTGATCTACAACTACGAAGTGATCGTCAACGAAAAGCTTTCAAGCGGATCGATCAAGGCCAGGGATATTGAAGAGGCGATTTCTGAAATCAGGGGAAACTTCCCCTACGGGAAGATCTCTGCCCTTCTTCCCGATTGGGGGAAGACCGTCCTG
The DNA here is from genome assembly GCA_021816465.1 of Nitrospirota bacterium. GTDB lineage: Bacteria > Nitrospirota > Leptospirillia > Leptospirillales > Leptospirillaceae > Leptospirillum. The sequence goes on along the minus strand of JAKAYF010000089.1, from coordinate 625 downwards.
TTCTGGATTTCTCCGGAAAACAACGGAGGAATCTCGACCAAAACGGCCTCTGACATCTGTGACCGTCTCTCCCTTTTTATTGAAAACGGTCTTCCTGTCGAACAATCCCTGAAGTTTGTCCGGGCGAATCTCGAGGCGCGGGGTGTCCAGAAAATCATTGACCGGGTTCTGGTTCTGATCGAGCAGGGAATTCCGCTCTCGCGGGCATTTGGCGTTGCAGGATTCCCCCGCGAGTTTTTGCCGGTCATCCAGACAGGAGAAAAAACCGGAACGCTTGGGCAGGTTCTGAAAAAAGCGGCCAAGAGTCTCAAACAAATGGCCAAGATGCGGCAGGATCTCAGAAATGCCCTGATCATGCCTGCCATCAATATCGTTGTCATGGTCCTTTTTGGGTATGTTCTTTTTTTCGATGTTCTGCCGAGGTTCCACGCACTTGTGGTCCAGCTCCCCAAACTCCAGCTTTCGGCGTTCGTGTCGGATATTTTTGCTCTCGATACCTTTTTTGTCGATAACATAAAATACTTGATTGGACTGTTTTCGCTTTTCTTGATGATTTTTCTTTATGTGGTATTATTGAGTCGGTTCGGAAAAAGGTTCGTTATAAAAATTATTAGAAAAATAAAAT
>JAKAYF010000023.1 GCA_021816465.1 Nitrospirota bacterium | reverse complement strand
GACGGCTACAGGGAAAGCGAACAGTCCTGGAAGGAACTGCTGCTCGATCTGAGGAAACGGGGGTTGGCGATCGATCCCAAATTGGCGGTGGGAGATGGGGCGCTGGGATTCTGGAAAGCCCTGCCCGAGGTCTTCGGAACCACCCAGGCCCAACGGTGCTGGGTGCACAAGACGGCGAACATCCTGAACAAGCTCCCGAAGGCCAAACAGCCCAAGGCCAAAAGCGATCTCCATCAGATCTGGATGGCGGAGACACGAGAGGCAGCGCACAAGGCGTTCGACTATTTTCTCTCGGCCTATCAGGACAAGTATCCGAAGACTGCCGAATGCCTGAAAAAGGACCGGGAGGCTCTTCTGGCTTTTTATGACTTTCCGGCCGAACACTGGATCCACATCCGGACCACGAACCCGATCGAATCAACCTTTGCCACGGTCCGGCATCGCACCGTCAAGACCCGTGGATGCGTCTCCCGGGAGAGCATGCTGGCGATGGTCTTCAAACTGGCGATTACGGCTCAAGAGCGCTGGAGACGGCTGAAAGGGTCGGAGCGCCTGGGAGAAGTCCTGGAAGGGATCGTCTTCAAAAATGGAGTTCGGGAGGAGGAAGCCCATGCCGCCTGAGAAGGGAGTAGGCCATGGAAAAGGAGAGGGTCCGAACGCCGGGGAAGGATCTCTCCTGCAGTTCAAGGTCACGCTGAAAGGGATCCGGCCTCCGGTCTGGAGGCGTTTTATGGTTCCGGAAGACTTCTCGCTCTCCGACTTGCACGATGTCCTTCAGGAGGTCATGGGATGGTGGGATGGTCATCTGCACCAGTTTCTGTGCAAGAGAAAACGGTATGGCGTTCCAGATCCCGATTGGGATTTCGACAAGATCATTGACGACAGCAGGATCACGATCAAGGATCTCGCTCTTTCCGTCAAGGACAAGATCCTCTATGAGTACGACTTCGGAGACGGATGGGAACATGAGCTGGTGGTGGAAAAGATCCTGCCGGCAGAAGGGAAAATCGTCCCCGTGTGTCTCAAGGGGGCCCGGGCTTGTCCGCCAGAGGACTGCGGGGGACCCTGGGGATATGAAAATCTTCTGGAGGTTCTCAAAAATCCGGAAGACGGGGAATACGCGTCATGGAAGAAGTGGCTTCCCGAGGACTTTGACCCGGAGCATTTTGATCTCGACGGAATCAACAGGCGCCTGTCTTCGAGAAAGTGGACGACTCCTCCTTCCCGGAAGAGACGGAAAAAGACTGTATGAGCATTCCGCTCATCGATTCGGGACGATCAGGAAAAGCTTTTTCCAAAGCCCTTCATCCACAACATTTGACCATATCTCTCGACGAATCAGAACAGTTTTTGAATAGATATTTTTTTAGCCCTTTTAAATAACCTTTTTATGGCAGCTCTCTTGCAGGTCGCAAACTGCACCCATAGTACGGCTCCGATTCCTCCCCTCTGGGTTACGAACTCCGCCGCATAGGACGGGCTCCGTTGGCCTACTGCCCAAGAAGGGGAACTACGGCTGGAATGTTAAGGATAAAATACCTATATCACGTATAGCACGACAATGGTGGAGAGGATTTTGAAAGGAGAAAGTGATTTGGTCCGACAATCAAAAATTATTCAAAGAAGTCTCTCGACGAACAACTGATCCCGTATTCTGCTGTGGAATTAGTCTCTCAACAAAGCCCTTTTTGAACGTCGTAGTTCTCGACCCAAGGGGAGCCTGAAAGGACGTCTTCTTGTCGTCGACCGATTGACCTTTCCTTACACAAAGACTAAAATAATATCCGTAATAAGCAAATATTAAATTTAATAGATACTATTTTAGTCTTTATTTTTTAAAAGTGGAGCCTTTATGAATACCGAATTCCCGGTTTTATTTACCGAAAAAGAAATACTCCTGAAAATAGCAAAAGATATAAAGGCTATCAGAGTTAAAATGAATCTCACACAAATGGAGTTATCAAACCGTTCAGGGGTATCTCATGGGACGCTCAAAAAATTCGAGCAGTCAGGACAGATATCTCTAAAAAATCTCGTCAAACTTGCATTCGTATTGAATAAAAATGACGAACTCGCTTCAATATTTGAAACAAAAATTATTCCAGATCTCTTTATGCTTGAGAACAAACCAGAAAGGAAACGTGCCAGACACAAAGGAAATTAAATGGCCACATTCAAAAAGTTAAAAAAAATTTCTGTTTGTTTAAGGTTCACGCCTGAAAATGATATTCCTGTCGGAGTCTTGGCTTTGGTGGACGGGCGTATAGCCTTTCAATTCTCAAGAGAATTTGTCAAAAGAGACTTACAGATTTCTCCGTTCAAATTGCCATTTTCAGAACAAGCCTCATTTGGTCCAACAGGGAGGTATTCAGAGGGGCTGCCTTTTGTGTTTGCGGAATCTCTTTCTGACGGGTGGGGCAGGCTTGTCGTCGACCGTTTTCTGACGGAAAATGGCCTTTCTCCCTCGGATGTTGGGCCACTTGACCGCCTGGCTCTTATTGGCAGCAGAGGTATGGGTGCCCTCGTATATTATCCAGACATGTCAGAAACAGACAATTCTATTGACTCTCTTGATCTTCCTGGTTTATTGGCCGGTGTGGAGCAAGTTGCTGAAGGAGCCGCAAGTGAGGTTTTGCCAAAATTGGCCAAGCTTGGTGGTTCTCCAGGAGGAGCAAGGCCAAAGATCCTGGTAGGCATTAATTCAAACGACCATATCATTTCTGGAACGGAAGATCTGCCAGCCGGGTATGTCCCATACATTGTAAAATTTCCAGTCAAATCGGAAGTTCTTGGTCATTATGAGTGCGAAACAGAATATGCGTATTCAATTTTGGCCAGACTTGCCGGAATAGTAATACCGGAAACAAGACTGATCCAGATAGGCAAACAAAAAGCGTTTTGCATACAACGATTTGACCGTATTCAAGGATCGTCCAAAGAAACCAACAAACCATTTGCCAATAGAGTTCACCAGCACACGTTTGGTGGACTATTGGGAATGGAGCCAGGACAATCAGCATGCGACTACAAACACTTGTTGCTGGTGTCAACAAAATTGACTGGTGACAAAAAAAACTCCATTTCCTTGTTTCGCCAAATGATTTTCAACATTGCCACACACAACCGTGACGATCATGCAAGAAACTTCTCTTTTGTTATGGACAGTAATGGAAGGTGGAAGGCTTCTCCGGCATACGATCTGTTGTTTTCATTTGGTCCTGGTGGAGAACATTCAATTTCCGTTATGGGAGAATACAAAAAACCAGCATGGAAAAACATTGTGAATCTTGGCGAAGAATTTGGATTTTCAAAATCAGAAGTTACGGGAATTGTTCAAGAGGTTGAAGAGGCTATTAAACAATGGTCAGAGATAGCCAAACAAAGTGGTGTGCCAAAAGCTCTTTCCGAAAAAATATCCAAAAATTTTCAAATGACAATCATGGACGATCGTATGTGATGTTTTGATACAGCCTAAGCTGTTTGATTTTGTCCCAACCAAATTTTACCGTTCGGTATTATTTTTCAAGAAAAACAGCAATGGTTAGCGGATTCATACCGAACGGTAAAATCGGCAAGAGACCAGACAAAAGACCAAGAACAAAATGGCGTTGTCCCTATAACAGTATATAATTTCATATACGAGTTATGATGGAAATCAGTGTACGAGGGAGGATTGCCAATAGCGGCGCGCTCTACTGAAATGTGGTTCACCACAAACACAATCATTTCAGCGAAAAAAAGAGCGCGCCTTAAGAAAGAAGAATCCGTCAAAGGGAAAAAAGGTCAGAATCCATCGATGCTCTCACGGAGTATCTCCGGGAAGGGGCCCGGAGACTTCTCCAAGTGGCTGTGGAGGCGGAGCTGGAAGAGTTTTTGGAGCAGTGGGAGTTGGTTCGGAACCTGAAGGACGGGTTCCGGGAATCTTCCGAAAGCTGGAAAGAGGTGCTGCGCATCCTGGCGGAGAGAGGGCTTAACGCACCCCTCCTGGCGATCGGTGATAGGGCCCTGGGGTCCTGGCCGGCGTTGCGGGAGATCTTCCCGACCACAAAGGAACAGCGATATTGGCAACACAAGACCCTGAACGTCCTGAACGACCTGCCTAAGTCGCTTCAGGCCCGTACCAAGTCCCAGCTCCGAGAGATCTGGAATGCCGAGAACCGGAAAGAGGCACGGAAGGCGTTCCAGGCGTTTGTGAGGAACTACGGGGACAAATACCCGAAAGCGGCCCAATGCCTGAAGAAAGACGAGAAAACCCTTCTGCCTTTCTACGACTTCCCACGGCCCGTGTCGATCCGGACCACCAACCCGATCGAATCCACCTTTGCCACGATTCGGCACCGGACGGATCGGGCGAGAGGATGTTTTTCCCGGGAGAGCCTCCTGGCGCTGGTGTTCCAAGGTGGCGATGTCGGCGGAGAAAAGGTTCCGGCGAATAAAAGTGTTGAAGTGTATTTTGTATCTGTTAGCTATTTGTGTGCCATAAGATTTTTTGGGTTTTCTGGAAGTGCTTTAAGTTGTTTATAAATATGGTGCGCCCGGCAGGAGTTGAACCTGCGACCTTCAGATTCGTAGTCTGTTGCTCTATCCGGGCTGAGCTACGGGCGCATAAGAAGGAAGGACGTCCGATTATAGTGATTTCTTCTCCGGAATCCAATCCCCCTTAAATCTCCTTCATCTTTTCGATTCATTTTTTCCGTTTTCCTTTAGAAGGCCGTGTTTTTTTGTTAAGATATCCAGGTCAGATACCCTTTACACAATGGAGGAATAGCCGTCCCGTGAGCCAGCACCCATACCCCTTCAAGGAAATAGAAGCCAATGTTCAGTCGATCTGGGAAAAAAGCAACACCTTCCGGACGGCAGAGCAAAATACCCGGCCAAAGTTCTACTGTCTCGAAATGTTCCCTTATCCTTCCGGAAGAATTCATATGGGTCATGTCAGGAATTATTCAATAGGAGACGCCCTTGCCCGCTACAAAAGAATGAGGGGATTCAATGTCCTTCATCCCATGGGGTGGGACGCATTTGGCCTTCCGGCCGAAAATGCTGCCATCCAGAGGAATATCCCTCCAGGGACATGGACCACGGACAACATCGCTCATATGAAAAAACAGCTCAAAAAACTTGGCCTCTCCTACGACTGGGACAGGGAGATCGCAACCTGTCTCCCGGACTACTATCGATGGAACCAGTGGCTCTTTCTCCAGTTCTTAAAACGTGGGCTGGCCTATAAAAAAGGGGGACTTTTAAACTGGTGTGACCAGTGTGCGACGGTCCTTGCAAATGAGCAGGTGGAAGATGGGCTTTGCTGGCGCTGCAAAAGCCCGGTTGAACTCCGATCCCTCGAACAGTGGTATCTGAAAATCACCGACTATGCCAAGGAACTCCATGACACACTCAAGGATCTTTCCGGTTGGCCGGAAAAGGTCAGGACCATGCAGGAAAACTGGATTGGACCTTCAACAGGAGCCCATATCGACTTTTCCATCGCCGGAATGGACAAACATCTGACGGTCTTTACCACCCGGCCAGATACCCTGTTTGGAGTAACATTCGTGACTATCGCGCCTGAACACGAAGAGATGGAGAACCTTCTTTCCCGCTCTGACAACAGGGATTTGGCCCATGCATTTATCCGGGAAACGCTCCACAAGCGGACAACCGAAAGGAATACCGAGATCATTGAAAAAGAGGGTATCGACTCTGGGATCAGACTGATCCATCCACTGACCGGAGAAACCATCCCCCTCTGGATAGGGAACTTTGTTGTTTCAGGATATGGCACGGGCGTTGTCATGGGAGTTCCTGCCCATGACACAAGAGATTTTGAATTTGCCTCAAAGTATGGTCTCCCGATCAAAACCGTCATCTCCGACCCGGAAAAGAATCCGGCCGGATCACCGCTGGAAGCCATGACCGGCCCAGGCGTTCTTGTTCAATCAGGAAAATTTGACGGACTCCGGAATGATCTGGCCAAAGTTGAAATCACCAGACATCTCGAAGAAAAAGGGCTTGGTCGGTCTGTTACGACTTACAGGCTGAGAGATTGGGGAATCTCCCGACAGCGATACTGGGGAACACCCATCCCGGTGATCTACTGTGACACATGCGGATTGGTTCCGGTCCCCGACCAGGATCTCCCAGTCATTCTTCCGGACCACGTTTCTTTTACCGGCAAAGGAGGCTCACCACTGGCAGAGCACCCCTCCTTTCTCCATGTCAAATGCCCGAAATGCGGCGAAGACGCCAAAAGAGAAACCGACACGATGGATACATTCATCGACTCGTCATGGTATTTCCTCAGATTTACCGACCCCAAAAACACCCAGTTGCCCTTTGATCGACAGACAGCTGCACACTGGCTCCCGGTGGACCAATACGTCGGGGGAGTGGAGCATGCCATCCTGCATCTTCTCTATGCCCGTTTTTTCACAAAGGTCTTAAATGATCTGGGTCTGTCCCCTGTCAGGGAACCATTCGACGCCCTCCTGACCCAGGGAATGGTTTTAAAAGATGGAAGCAAGATGTCGAAATCAAAAGGCAATGTCGTCGATCCCGATTTGCTCATTGACCGCTATGGAGCCGATACGGTAAGGCTGTTTACCCTTTTTTCCGCGCCACCTGACAAAGATCTGGCATGGGATGACAAGGCGGTCGAAGGAGCTTTCCGGTTTTTGGGGAGGCTCTCCCAAAAATCGCAGGAACTCGTTTCCCACCCCGGGTTCCTGCCAACCAGAACCCCACCCGCCAGCCTTTCACAAGAACTGCGACTTGTTCGGACCAAAATCCATGAAACAATCCAGGACGTGACAAGGGATCTTGACGGGGATGCACAGATGAACACCGCCATTGCCCGACTAATGGAGCTCCTGAATACACTCTATTCGATCGACCTTCAGAAAGGCGCTGACGAACGAATGGTCCTGCAAGAGGGGTTACAGGTCACATCCATGTTGCTGTCCCCTTTCGCACCGCATCTTTCCCAGCATCTCTGGAACCTGCTTGGCGAAGAAGGACTTGTTGCTGATGCTCCCTGGCCAGAGCTGGACCAGTCGGCCCTGGTGAGGGATGTTGTCCCGTTCATCATCCAGGTCAATGGAAAACTGAGGGCAACACTCATGCTTCCTCCATCCACAACAGAAAGTGAGCTCAGGGAAACCGCCCTCAATGACGAAAAGGTCATCCGGGCCATTGAAGGCTTCCAGATCAAGAAAGTCGTCCATGTTCCCGGAAAGCTCATGAATTTTGTCATAGGACCCGGATAATCCCTTGAGACACTTTCTCTGGCGAATGAGCTTTCTGATCCTTTATCTGGGAACCCTGGGCGGTTGCGGATATCACCTCTCCAACCTGTCGGGGTTGACCCACCTCCCAAATGCGAGACACCTCTCCCTGGGAAAGCATGTGACAATGTCTGTCCAGTCTTTTCATAATGCAACCGTTTTCCCCCTGATTGAAACCCAGGTCACGCAGCTTTTGAAGGATGAGCTTCTGAAGGTCTCCGGCATCACACTTGTCAACAACCCAAAATACGCGGACCTTGTGTTATCGGGATCGGTTGTCAATGCAGCTGAAATCCCGCTTGCCCTTTCATCGACCCAGGGAATTGAACAATACCTTGTCGAAATTGTCCTCTCTGCAAAAGTCACCGGATACGACGGAAAAGTGATATGGCAAGGCGGATCGATTATTGGCGGAGCGCCAATGTACGTCAACAACAACCTTGCCATCTTCCAGCAAAACCAGTCCTATGCCATGAACGAAGCCTCCCAGTCGGCTGTTACCCGTCTTGTCTCCTCCATGGCCCACAACCTGCAATCGGCAACGTTCATTATCCCGAACCAGTCTCTTTCCCAACCCCTCTCCCCCCAAACACCTGGAGGGATGGCCAGCCCATTTCCCAACGCACCAGGTGCTCCTGGCGGCATTCCGCAACAGCCCGGAGTCCCTGGCGGGATTCCTCCCGGAACCATCCCATGATCAGGTCATCTCTTGAGCTTCTTCAAAAAGAGCCCCCATCATCGCCTGTCATCGCACTCATTCCCGAAGATGCCCTCATCAGACAGGTTGTCCGCAAGGAACTTGTTCACCGGACCTTTCCCGGCTGTGATGACGACACCATCCTGATCAATCTTGAGGAAAAATCCGGTGGAGACATCCAAGTCGCTGACCTCAAAAGACTTCTTTTTGAACCCGCTCTTTTTGGCTCCAGAAGACTTGTCTGGATCGAGCAGGCAGAAAAAATCGAGGATCTGTCGCAGAAAACAGTGACCGGGATCCTTGAAGGGAGTTCCGCTCTTCCCCGTGCCCTGATCATCCTTGAACTCAAGGAAAAAATGGCTGAAGAGCTCTCGAAAACGATACCAGTTTTCAGAATGGGATGGTCCAGGGTTGCAGCCCAAAAAGATCAGGAACTCCAGAACTGGATTCTTGAACTGGGAAAAAAGAGGGGACTTAAGGCCACACAACAGGCCGCGGCCATTTTACAGCACCATTTTGATGGTCATCTGGGGCTTGTTGACCAATGGCTCGACAAAACGGCATCCCTGCTACAAGAGGAAAAGAGCAGTGAGAAAGCTCCCGTGATCACTCCTGAATTTCTCCTGCATTCGGAAGACAGGATTGAAGATCCCCTTCAAACAGTTTTTCATCTCTTCACAGGATGGGAAGAACAGGACAGGAGAATCCTTCTGGACTGGAAACGTTTTGCCGGGAAAAGCGGTTCCCCCTTGGGAATTCTGTCATTATGGCATCGACAGTGGAGACTCTACACCATCGGCAACATGCTTCTTTCAGAATCGGGGGGAGCCCAGACATTGGCCCAGATGGAAAATCTGTCACCCTACAGGGCGCGGAAAGTGATGGAAACGGCAGGAAAACTCAACGGGGCAATACTCAAGAGAGGCTATGAGCTTTTGACCGAAACGGATCTCCTCATGAAATCAGGAGCAAATGCAGACATTGCCATGGACAGGCTACTGCTTGGACTGTGGGCACTGTCCCCGAAAGGACAGAAACCCACAAACCAGCAAGGCGTCAGGAAAGTGCGTTGACCTTGGTCGTCAGCCTGGAAATTTTTCTTGAAGCGGCGTTGCGATGAAGGATGCGACGGTTGACCGCATGGTCAAGAACCGGAACCACCTCACTCAGAAAAACAATCGCTTCCTGCTTTTTGCCTTCGGAAACAGCCATCTCGACCTTACGGGCCATCGTCCTGATCATCGAAATTGCCTGACGATTGTGATTTCTTCTTTTTTCATTTTTGCGAATGTCTTTGATCGTAGCACTATGGGATGCCAAACGTACCTCCTTGAAAACACCAGACCCAACCGGAAACGGTGGGCCATTTCACCTGTCGCTTTGCCGATAGAAAAGCAAAAAATCTTGCGATCAACCAATCGGAGACCGCCCATCCATCCTGAACTCAGACGGTATCAAACGGTATCGGTCGCAATCTCCGAGACAAAAGACACGAAATCCGAAGATGCCATTCTATTTGAAAACCTAAAACATTTCAACAAACCTGCGCCAGGGGCACTATGACTGAAAGAACACAAGAGCCCAGGCAACTCGGGAAAAAAACCGGATCGGTCTCCATCGCCACACTGATATCGAGAGTTGCCGGATTTCTACGGGACATGTTTATCGCAGACCGTTTCGGGACCACGTCCCTCTCCGACCTTTTCTATATTGGATACAGGATCCCCAACATGCTGAGAGAGCTTTTTGCCGAAGGAGCCCTCTCATCCGCCTTTATTCCCTCCCTTTCAAGAACACTCTCCACACAGGGGAGCAAGGAAGCATCAAGACTGTACACGGCAGTATTTTACCTTCTCGTCATTATTCTTGGTGGCGTGATCCTCCTGGGAGAGATCTTTGCTCCGCAGATCCTCCGGATACTTGCCCCGGGCTATGCACTGGATCCACATTCGAGAACAACCGGAATCACCCTCATCAGGATCATGTTTCCCTTCTTGTTCTTCATATCCCTGTCTGCTCTCCTGATGGGCATCCTGAATGTCGAGAACAAATTTTTTCTGCCGGCCCTTTCACCTGTTTTTTTCTCTCTCGGTCTGGTCATCGGCATGATTCTTCCAGGGGGACTTACCGGTCACCATCCTGTTTATGGCCTTGCCATGGGCGTTATACTCGGCGGTATCTTCCAGTGGATTTTTCAATGGATCTTCATGAAGAAAAAGTCGATCGGGCTCGACTGGAGCCTCCCGTTAAAAGACGGCATCAGACATCCCGAAGCAAGAAGGGTCATGCGGCTGATCATTCCTTCGATCGGAGGCTTGTGGGTCATGCAGGGCAATCTCCTGATCGCAACCATTCTTGGTTCCTATCTTGCCAAGGGCACAATCTCTTCGCTCTATTACGCAATGAGACTCGTCCAGTTTCCCCTGGGACTCATAGGAGCAGCGATCGCAACGGTCATACTCCCCATCCTTTCAAAGCAAAGCCTTGAAGAAAATGCCCAGGAAAAAAGCCTGCATACCCTCAAGGATGGGTACCGACTTTCGCTCTACTTCATGCTTCCCGCGACAGCGGGACTCCTGGCATTGGGAGAACCACTCATCAAAATAATCTTCCAGCATGGATCATTCAGCGAGAGAAGCTCCCATGAAACTCTTCTGGCGCTTTGGGGGTATGCCATAGGTCTCTGGTCGTTTTCAGGGGTCAGGATTCTGGTCCGCATCTACTATGCAGTCCAGAACACACGATTCCCCGTCAAGGCCGCAGTTTATGGACTTCTGGCAAACATTGCCGTATCGGCTCTCTTCCTCAGGTCCATGGGAATCATTGCGCTTGCCGCCGGAATAACCATCGGCTCGATCGCCAATCAGCTGGTTCTTTTCTATGGCGCAAAAAAGATCCTGGGAAGATGGCCCTGGCCAGTCTTTGAAAACCTCATCCCTGTTGCAGGATGGTCTGTTGCGCTTTTTGTTTTCGAGTCTTTCCTGTGGAAAAAAGCCGAAACCATTTTCTTGACTCCGGGTCCGGCACTCATGGCAATGGAGATCCTCATGCTCATCCTTGCCGGAGCAACATTCTATATCGCAGGAACAATCTTCTCCGGTGTGACGGAAGGCCATCTGCTTCTTTCCGGAAGCCGCTCTCTTCTAAAAAGAATCCTTCGAAGAAACGGTTGACAGCATCCGTTCCCTGTAACTTGACTGAAAAAGATAGTTGGACCAGGAAGAGGGCATTTCAGAACGGAGGGACATATGCAGAAGGATCGCAGGAAACCAGTGCGGACGGGCGGCTTTTTTCAAGAGTTTCATTCCGGCCTCGTCCGGAGTCTGCCCTGATTTGAGATGATTGCATTTTTTACATGCGGTCACGATATTTTCCCATGTCTTTGCTCCACCGCGAGCGGCAGGAAAGACATGGTCAAAGGTCAGGTCATTTTTTTCAAAACGCTTCCCGCAATATTGGCAGAGATAACCGTCGCGGGCGAAGATCGTCTCGCGTGAGAAGCGGACCATCTGGCGAATCTGATGGAAAGAAACCATCCGGTGAAGCCGGATGACGGAGGGAACCTTCATCGCCATGGAGACAGAATGAATTTCTCGGTCAAAAGTCTCCACAACCTCGACCTTCCCCTGAAAAATCAGGGTAACAGCCTTTTCCCAGGAAACAATTTTCAGTGGTTCGTAAGTTGCATTCAAAAGAAGGGCCTGCCCGGACATCCGAACCCCCAGTCTCCTAACGCCAACAGCACCTGATCCGACGAAAATGTTTCAGAAAGACCCTCGGGACGGACAATGAACATTGAGTCGCCGAAGATACGGATGTATTATTCCATAAACAGGATTTTTCCTGCAAATCCTCCATGGGCAGATCTGGGGCAAAACATGTCTTTCACACCGATTTCATCCATTGCCGATTCTCAAAAATCCCTTTTCGGAATTGAAGCGGGGGTCCGACTTGTTCTTTTGCAGAAGGCCTGGGACCAGCATCTCCCCTCTCCGGTCAGGGACAACACCTATCCGGGAGCGGTCTCTCCAGAAGGAATTATCATCAGAACGTCCAGGCAGGTCTGGCAAAGACAATGCACTTTTCTCCTGCCGGAGATCCGGGAGGCGATCAAGGCCATCGCACCTGATCTCGCCCTTCTCCCGATCCTCATTCGACTTGAAAAGCCATTCAAGAAACCCTCTTTCAAAAAAAACAAGAGCATTGAACTCACCGAGGAGCTCAGGGAGCAAGCCATGAACATCAGCAATCTGTCCAATGATCCTCAAATCCGCAAAGCCTGTTACCCGCTTATCCTGAAATCCCTTCTGACAGGAAAAAAACTGGGATTTCCCTCCATTTTGGAGAAAACAGGGCCGTCCACCTGAAGATTTCCTCCTGGGACTATCTTCCCGAACTCTTGCCCTCTCTGGTATGATAGAGAACCCAGACAGCCTCCGGAAGAGCCGTATCATTAAACAAGTTGCCATTTTTCCCATCATTGCCCCGAGAAAAATGCTTAATTCTTAATTAAGGAAGGATTGTCCCATTGCCAGAATCCAAGGAGCAGAATCCTGACGAAACAGAATCTGTCCAAGAAAACGAACCCCGTCGCAGGGCTCCCACTCCCATAAAGGTTTTCAACGCCCAAACCGGAGATCATCTTGAAGTTCCATTTCAAAAAAGGGTTTCAAGCCTCCTTCTGGAGCTGGGCATCGACTCCGAAACCGTTCTTGTCATCCAGAAAGACAGTCTTCTTTTGCCCGGTGACAGCATTGATCCCCGATTTGAAGTTGAAATCCGTCCAGTCATCTCTGGAGGATCAGGAAGATGAATTGTCGAGTCTGCAAAAAAAAAGCCGTCACCGCTATCCCGAGACACAATACCGCATTCTGTGCAGACTGTTTTGACCGGTATTTGATGGATCAGGTCAGAAAAACCATCAAGGAATTCCGGATGTTTGAGCCGGATGACCGCATTCTTCTCGCCGTTTCGGGAGGAAAGGATTCTCTGGCCCTTTGGGATATTCTGACAAGGCTCGAGCTTGATGTTCTGGGGTACCACCTTGATCTTGGCATTTCGGAGTATTCAAGAGAGAGCACGGAAAAAACCCGGATTTTTGCTGAAAAGCGAGGGTATCGGCTCATTGTTGAAGAAATTGAATCAGAAGCAGGAGCGACTCTTCCGGTGATCGCCGAGTCAACCAAAAGACCGCCCTGCTCCGCCTGTGGCCTTTCAAAACGCCATCTCTTTAACCGGGCCGCAAGACAATACGACCGACAGGTTCTTGCAACCGGACACAATCTCGATGACGAAGCCTCCCGCCTCCTGGGGAACATTCTTCACTGGCAGGATGGCTATCTCGAAAAACAGCTGCCGGCCCTTCCTGCGGAAGGGGGCCTCATCCGAAAAGTCAAACCACTGAACCGATTGACCGAGAAAGAAATGGCAACTTACGCCTATCTCAACGGGATCGATTATGTCATCAGGGAATGTCCCATGTCTGCGGACGCAAAACAGATCTTTTACAAAAAGATCCTGAATGATATTGAGAAAGAATCTCCGGGAACAAAACAGTTTTTTTACTTTGGATTCCTTGATCGTTCCCAAAAGATGTTTCCTTATTCCCCGGAGGCATCTCCCCCTTCCGAAAAATGCAGAATGTGCCATCAGCCCTGTTACACCGACATCTGCAGTTTTTGCAGGCTCAGGATGAAGCTTTCGCCGTTTCCTGACCCGGAGCAGTTTAATGGAACCCATCCTGATGTTATTTCCTTACACACTGAGGACTGATGGCCAGCCTTGTTAATTCTTTCAGCTACTCCCCGTCCCAATGGGGGCAGTTCGAAACATGCCACCGACAATACTGGTTCTCCCGTTACGGTTCATGGGGCGGGTGGGAGAAAAACTGCCATCCCTTGACCAGGGAGATCTACAGACTCAAAAAACTCTCCAATCGCTATCTCTGGAGCGGAAGCAGGGTTCATGAAGCCATATCCGGCATTCTCAAATCATTTCAGGCGGGGAATCCGATTGATCCGGAGCTGGAAAAACAGAAACTCCTTCAAAGGATGAGACAGGATTTCAGGGACTCGAAATCTCTTCCCCCTGGAGAGATTCCCCCAAAAGGGAGCTATCGCTTTGTTGAACACGACGACCAGGAGATGGCGATTATTGATTCCGCATGGAAGGAAATTGTCGAAAAAAGCGTCGTCGCACTTGAGAATTTCTTTTTGTCAGAACCATGGGAATGGATAAGATCTCTTGGTCCGGACTGCCTTTTAAGGACCGATGAAATTCTTGAAAGCATCCCATTCCAGACAGATGGAGTCGATTTTCCCGTTTATCTCTCGATTGACCTCGCGATCAACGACCCGGAAGGCTTGATTATCCTGGACTGGAAAACAGGAAAACCAAGTCCAAAAAGTCACCAGCCGCAACTGGATCTTTACGCCTATTACGCTGTAAAAAAACTCGATTGCCCTCCTGACAAGGTCAGGACCGGAGCAATCTACATTTCGAGCCCGGAGCGAAAGGTCACACTGGAGTATTCTTCCGGCAAAATCATGGAAGAAACGCATGCCCGCATAGAAACCCACACAAGAACAATCCTTTCAAAAATCCAGGACCCGTTCAATGGCATAGCCAACAAAGACGAATTCGCCCCAACCCCAGGAGCTTACTCCTGCAAGAGCTGTTTTTTTAGAAGGGTTTGTGAAAACGCATACTAGCCCAATGCCCAATCAATCGATACAACTCCCCCAACCCATGGTATAATCATTCAATTATGCGAACAATTAATACGTATTAATTGTTCGCATAATTATTACAGGACGATGGACCAATCCCTTTCAGGCAAGAAACCCTTGGGAACAGATAAAAAGTCGGTGAAATTCCATCTCAAAAAAAAACAAGTTTTATCTGTCTGGGAATTTGCCGGAATGCACAAATGCCAAATATGTGATTTTCGTCACAGAAAAAGATGACCGGCTTCACTGAAAAGTCTCCACATTGAGGGTAACCTCCGTTGCATGGTTCACCTGTAACGCATTCGCAACCGAATAATGTTGGGAAACGATTCCATCTTCGATAACGATCATTGCTCTCGACAACAAGGAGCCTCCCATGAATCCGATCCTTTCCCCGGAAGAAATCAAAGCCCTTATGGCCAGCATAAGCGTGCCCAGCAAGGAGACAGAAGCTCCTTCGGAACGAGCTGTCCCCTTCGCTCAGGAAAGGGGATCTTCACAGCCGTCGATCGAAAGCGGAGCGATGATATCGGATCAGGACGGGAAGATTGTCTGGGTAAGCGAAGACTTCCTCATGCTGACCGGAAAGAAAAAAGAAACAGTCATTGGGCACATCCCCGATTTCATGAAAGTGCCATCCGGTGGTCATAAGTCCCGAATGCCTCTCTGGCAGACCCTCCTTAAGGGCAAGATCTTTACAACGACTCTTCATGACCAAAAAAACAGCGGAACGCCTTGCGACTTCGAACTGACCATCATTCCCATTCTTGGGGATAACGGGTCGATAACAAGCTTTGTCCATGTCTGGAAAGACATGGACAGCAAGATTGAAAAAGAAAAAACCCTGTGGAAACAGGCCCACATCGATCCGCTCACGGGTCTTCCCAACAGACACTTTCTCTCTCAATGGATGCCGGCTGAAATCCTCAGGACCCAAAAAGAAAATAGCAGGTTGGCCGTTTTGTTTCTCGATCTCAACGGGTTTAAAAAAATCAATGATACCTGTGGCCATACAGGAGGCGATATTCTGCTTAAAGTTATATCGGGCAGGCTTCTCCGCTCTTCGAGAAAGACGGATCTTGTTGTCCGGCTGGGTGGAGACGAATTTTTGATTCTTCTTAAAAATATTGGCAGTGATACGGCACTGACATTACTCATTGAGCGGATCATGGAATCGATCCGGAAACCCATCCGTATCGAAGGAAGACTCGTTGAAATAACGGGATCGGCAGGCGTGGCCATCTGCCCACAGGATGGAGTCGAATGGGAGGATCTTATCCGGAAATCCGATGAGGCTATGTATCTGTCCAAAAAACAGGAACCAAAGGCATGGCGCCTGGTTTCCTCGACCTCTATCATCAACTCCATCAGAGTCTCGAAAGAGAACCCATCGCAAAGTTTTCCGCTCCATCTACCAAGACTTCAGGAAGACGCTCACAAAGCACGAGCGTAAAAACCCGGCCAAGGCTCCTCGACAATGAGGGCCTTGGGAACGGGAAAAATCCGGATTAATCCCCACTGACCTGAAACTGGCCCACCAGCTGATGCAGTTGCCTTGTTGCAAATCGGACTTTTCCGACGCTCTTGCGAAGTCCCTCTACCGCATGCTGCATTCGCTCGGTCATCACCCGGGTGTTTTTTGCAATATCGCTATGAGATTCGCTCGTCTCGAAAATATTGGCAATAGAATCTCCCATTTTCCTGACCACCATCTCGATCCCGGAATGGTCCGAATTTGATCCTTCTGCCAGCCTGAGCCCTTCCTCAACACCAGACATGCTCCCTTCCATCGTATTGACCGCCTCTTTTGCCTCTCCTTGGACCTGATTGATCATCGAGCGAATCTCACGGGTCTGCATACTGGTTCGTTCGGCAAGTTTACGGACCTCCATCGAGACAACAGCAAAGCCTCGCCCATGTTCCCCGGCTCTTGCCGCCTCAATTGCGGCATTGAGTGCCAGAAGGTTGGTCTGGTCGGCTATTTCCTGAATAACCTCGACAATTTTTCCAATGTTTCCCGCACTTGCCTCCAGAGCTTCAATCGATCCCTTGGAGTGACCGATGGATTGTCTGATATCTCCTGTCCTGGCACGTACAACATCAAATTGGGTCCGGGCACTTTTAACCACGTCAGTCATGGACGACCTCATTTCGTCTGCGGTTTTGGAAGCCCGGGCAATCTCTTCCATCTGTGTCGAAAGAGAGTGGAGAAGGGACTCGATTGCCTTCACCACTTGAGCGGAAGCCCCATCTGCCTCATTGTTTTTCTGTAACATCTGGCTATTTGTCTCGAGAACCAGCTCGGCTGTCCTGACAACCTGCCCGACAATTCCATCAAGGTTATCAATGAAACTGTTGATCCAGCGGCCCATCTCGCCGGTTTCATCCGCAACGAGTATTTTATGATCAAGCCTCTGCCGCAAATTCCCCCCGCCTTCCGAAATTGTCCGGATCACTCCGGTCATCTCTTTTAAACGGTGGGAAAATGGTGCCACTCCCTTCTTATAAAACCACCAGCATCCCATCACAAAAAACGGAAGGACAGCTGTTTCCCGCTCCCAGAAAGAAAGTCCGGGAAGAAAATGCAGGGAAACGCTGAACATCCACACAAGAAAATTCAGACCGATAAACAGCCCCATGAACTGGAAGTTCATGGATCTTCTCCGATAGACCTCCTCAAGGTCTCCCTCACACATCATTCCCCAACGATCCAGAGAGCCTGGCATCTTAAAGGTCACTCCTGACCCAATCACGGGAACATGCCTGTAGTCTGAGTACCCCGGATAGGTCACAAAGAGATTGCTCCCCTTCCGGATCGTTTCCCTGACCCCAGGATGAAGTTCCCCTGTGGAGGGATCCGTAAAGCGCAGCTCAAGCTCTGTGTGCTGAAAGACCTTTACCGTTCCCCATGGCGTTTTGATCCCTCCCTTGAGATTCTCACCGAAGGAAAAGCTGTCGTCTTCAAATCGTGATCGGGAGAGCGCCGTCCCCGGAGCAATCGAAGGATCAAAAAAGGACTCCGCCATAAAGAGATAGTTGTCTCCTGACTCTGGGTAAACATGACCAGCCTCACGCTGGATCAAGTCCCCGATGACATCATTTGGTACGCGTGCACAAAGGCACCCCCGATTCTCTCCCTGAATAGTGACCGGCTGATAGAACATCAAGGTAACCCCGTCATGGAAATTCGATGTAGAGGGACCGATTCGCTCAGTTTCGGGGTCAATATAGGGTCCATGGAGGAACGGCGCCTTCATCCCTTCAAAAAACGCTTTTGATACTGAAACAGTTCTTCCAGCACATCCTTTCTTGCTCGAGGCGATCACCGTTCCAGAAAAATCCAGAACAAACAGCTCGGAGATATCCGGTGAATGAATGCGCTCCAGTTCGAGAAAATCATCAGACAAATTGGGCCACGCTGAGGAAATTTCCTCAGCGATTGTTCCCAGAAAAAGCCATTTTTCCTCTGCCCATTGGATCAATATTTTCTGTCGCGTTAAGGAAATTCCCTCAAAAGTTCTCTCTACCAGAGCATAAGTATCCCGGTTTAAAAGACAAGAGATCCCGAGTCTTAGGGAACCAGTCTTTCCAAAAACAGGGAGCCACTTCTTCTCGTTTATAGATAAGTTCATCTGATAGCTTTTCAGCATGCTGCCTCCGATGGATTTCAATGGTTTAATGTATCGCTGCCAACCAAAGCAATCCATATACCAGCTCACAAACATGCATAAACAGCAATTTCTTTAAGGTAATATCGATAAAAATATTTAATAAATAAAACAAGATAAAAAAACATAAACAAAATTGAGAACATGAAATCTTTTTTGTCCTTCGGATCCAGAAAAATCGACAGATATACATTCAAAAGATTGGAATCATAAGAGGTTGTCAATGCGGATAGAAATGCGCTGATGATCGGAAGAGGCAATCAATTTGGGGTGAGTGAGGGGTTTCGAACCCCCAACCCCTGGAGCCACAGACCAGTGCTCTGCCCTTGAGCTACACTCACCATTGAAGCGGGAAACTTGGGTATTCTACTTCAAATCACCCAACAATCGCAACCAGTAAAAAATGGTCCAAGTTAATGAACCAAACGTTCCGGATGCAGGATGTAATCCTCAACCGTCCTCACAACAGGCTTGGAGACACTTCTCTTGAGTCGCCCCTCCAAAAGTCTTTCTGCCTGGGAAAGGTCATTACCCGCATCCCTTCCTGACTTCAGTAGAGTCTGGACCGTCTGTCGGCGATTGACATCAACAACTGCAATCGCGCTGTTGAAACCGATAAACACATAGGACGAGCCCGGCGGCGCAGGAACTTGTCCAGTATGGATATCCCCCTGGATAAGAATCGAAGGGGTTCCTGTTGCTGGACGAAAGCCATCCTCACCCAAAAGCTCAGTGATCTGGTCAGTCAGAACCGATGTTCCTGAAGGATCACCGGTGATATGAACCTCAAACGTCAGATCCTTTGAAAAAAGGTTCATCAGCTTTTCAGAGTCATCACTGATTGAAAATCCAAGGATCGGGTGAATATCTGAGAGACCTGAAAGCTCCTGGGACTTTTTGACCGCCCTCTTTTCAAGCTCAATAATCCGGACCAGCAATCTTGCCTGATGAACAGGATCCGGCGCTCCTTCCATTTGTGTCTTTTTCGAAAGGATCCGAAGCTTCAGGGAAGACAGGTCAGAAGACAACGACTGAGCCGCTTTTTTTCGATTCAGGACAGCAAGTGCATAGTAACCATTCTGGTGAGAATCAAACTTGACCTTCGGGAAGTAAACCCCCTTCAACACTGCATCCGTTGAAACATCAAGGTGCTCTCTCCTGAGAAAATGCTGGGTTGAATCCGATTCGGTCCGAATTGATACGGACTTGGACTTGACCTTTGAACGGATGATTCCGGAGAGATTTTTTAAGGCATCGGATTTTGCCCGGTCAACCGAACTTCCAAACCCTGATGCCGTCAAATAGGTTGAACGCGGGTAAGACGAGATCATTCCGGTTTCCCACCACGCTCCATTTGAAGACGTTGTGGCGCAGCCAGCCAAAAAAGACGAACAGAGAAAAATGCCTGCCAGAATCTGGATTCGAAATTGATGCCTCATGAAAAATCTCCTTTTTTCAAGCATTAACGTCCATCAGTTTCATGCAGAAGCAAAAACTGTCCTGGAACCAAAGTCACTCTTTTCTTGATCACTGGTCCGTCCACCCCCATGGGGTAGACAGAAATATCATATGTTCCAGGGTTCAGGTCGAGTTCGGCGTAATCCATCTGTGATGGCAACGTCCTCCATGATCGGGTATCCGCCTCGTCTGATGCCACGTTGGCAACATCCCCAACGATCATGGTGATAAGCCCCGCAATTCCGCCACCCTGCCGGTCTGCCACATTTGTCGCAACAACCTCTTCCGCTGTCTTCAGAATTGAGCGGACAGCTTCCCTGAAAACCACACGTTTCAGATGATCCTGGAAATTGGTCATCCCAATTGCCATAAGTGGCTCCGCAACCTCTGAATGACTCTGGGCAACAACTGCCTTCCCTGGAACACTTGCAACCACACGATGACCAAAAACCTGGGTGCCGCCGGAAACCGGATTGGGAACAGAAAAACTGACCATCGCCAGTGTATTGGCAATCGGAAAAGGAAAGGCAAAGCGCTGGCTGGTCAGATGAAAGATCTCGCCATCGTAGCCTATAAAGATAACATGCCCCATTTTTTCGAACGATGTCGATGGTATCCACGAAACTCCTGAAAATCTCTTTTTCAGCCTTGCAAAAAGATTCACCCGGCCGGATGCTTCCGCGGACCGCAGAAGAGCAGGTGCGACAAAAGACGGGATTGGGGCATGATACAAAATCCAGTTTTTCTCATAAGTTGAATAGGCTTTTCGATAGGAAATCAGGGCTGAGGAATAATCGACCCCGCCAGAGTTGACCTGGGCTTCCTGATAGATCCCCGAGAGGAATCTGGCAAAACCATCATCGGTGTAATGATTCAGCTGTGCCGGATTAAAGGGGATGTGATGGGAAGACATCAGGTTAATGGCAGCATTCTGGTATTGGGCAAACTTTCCGGGGGGAGCCGCAGCCTTTGGGTAGTCCTGATTGTACCCTTCAAGCTTAAGCCTGATTTTTCTGGTTTCAACGAGTGCACCGGTCCAGTCCCCGGTCTCGGCATAGTTCAGGGAGTTGAGCAAGTTGATCATGACACGCTCAAATGGGTACCCGCGATAAGGAATCACCAGATCATTGGTCTGATATGCCTCGATAAGATTGGTTACAGACTTTGTATAAAGCATCCGGCTCAGGCGATCGGCCCTGCGAAAAGCTTTTTCGCTTGTACGATAGTCCCCTGAAGCCTGGGCTGCAGCACCAAGATCCATGTCGTAGAGAACTTCATTTCTCTTACCGTATGAACCATGCGCTTTTTTGATAATTTTTTCCGGTCCCGGATCAATCCCCCCATCGGAGGGATTGAGGGACAGTGATTCGAAATACCCTTTATACTGCTCCGTTGAGGGAGCACATGACGAGAGAAGAATGCATGCCAGAAAAAAGAAGAGAGTCGAAGGAATTGACCACCTGGATCGAATCGTTTCGTCCTTCAAAAAACCTCCTTATGGTAAAAATTAGAAGCCCATCCCGGATTGATGAGCAATTTTCTTCACCCGATATTCCGAGGCCCAGACGATTTCGTTCGTCGTCAGGTCAATCGCCTTGAGGTGAGTCTCATACATCCGGACAGTCTTTCCTCCCCTTCTTGCCACATAGGAATTAATCGATCCGGTCAAGAGATAATCTGCCCCGGTTTGCTGGTCAGGCCCGTGTATTGTTGACGATCTGGCATGCGACATCTGATAGGCTCTTTCCGAAGAAGCCTCTCCCCGATGGGCTGCATTGGCGGTTACAAAGTGAACCTTTCCCGACTCAATCAGCTGGTCCTGGAAATGGTTCAAGAAAAGTCGGGTATTGATATGCTGATCAGAACGATTGATGATCTGGCCAAGCTCAACAACCGGTCGTCTTCCGTGCTTGGCTTTGAAGTTTGCCAGCCAGTTTTCCCTGAGGGCTTTTCGAATCAGGGTTTTAGCGGTTAACCTTGCGTCATTGTCCGTCCAGCGGCTGGTAACACCACCTTCCGTATCCAGACTCACCCGCTTGACACTGTAGGAGGAGCACCCCGAAAACGACAAAACAGAAACAGCAGAAAAACAGATCATCAAAAATAAAAACTTTCCGGACTTCAAAGAAAAAAAGGACGTCATCTTACCCCCTCCAGTCACAAATATTTACTCAAAGACAGATCAAAATACTTAGGGAATATACCATAAATTCATTCTGAGTCTACATCGAAAAAACAATGGGAGGCACTTGTTCCCATGCTCGCGAGGAAATCTTGGACCTATAATAAGGAACACTCCGATCCATTTCATGCGGTTATGGAAATTCATCCAGAAAAGGATCGACAGGCCAGAAAATCCCATGAACGATCAGAGATCTCCCCAAACAACAGGTTCCCGGATTGAACGATGGAAAAATGTCAATAAACCTTGCATTGGGTATCTCCCGCACTTACAATGACATGAGGTCGCAAAATCGATCCAGAAGAATCTCCAGCACAATAACGGCGGGTTCTGTTTTCTTACCCTTGAGATTCGTCCTAGTTCTGTTACAAATAACAAACCCCAATGGAGGAACATCTATGAAATCTCTCAAGAATTCAAAAACAGTCGACAATCTGAAAGCTGCCTTCGCAGGAGAATCCCAAGCCAACCGTCGCTATCTCTATTTTGCCAGGAAAGCCGATGTTGAAGGCTATCCTGATATTGCCGGAGTTTTCAGGGATACCGCAGAAGGTGAAACAGGACATGCATTCGGACATTTTGATTTCTTAAAGGAAGTTGGGGATCCTGCCACCGGAGAACCGGTCGGAGATACACCAACAAACCTGAAATCCGCCATCGCCGGAGAAACCTACGAGTATACCCAGATGTACCCGGGATTTGCCAAAACGGCCAGAGAAGAAGGTTTTGAGGAAATAGCAGAATGGTTTGAGACGATGTCCAAAGCCGAGAAATCCCATGCAGGAAGATTCGCCCAAGCCCTCAAAAACATGGCATAAGAGCCCTTCATTCCATCATCTTTATGATCTCCGACCAAAAAAGGGAGCCTTAACGGCTCCCTTTTCCAATCGAGCGGTCCTGAACAAAGATCCTTTCAAAACCGTTTCTTCATCCAAAATTCAGCACTGGCTCCAGCCGCAACTGCCGCCTTTTTCACCACCCATACATTTAAGACACCCCTCCATGAAGGCAACTTTTCCAGAGCATGTCGGACAGGCAACCTCGATAGCAAGACCTTTTTCAGCAATTTCTCCATCCTGAGAAGAAAGAATCGTACCGATAGCCTTCGCAATTGCGTAAGGATCCGACCCTAAAGTCCCTGCTTCTTCATGAGACTTGATGAACTGACCGATCACCTCTTCGATTGGGGCCCCATACTGAAGAGCCATTGATCCAAGACGGCCAAAAAGAATCGCGCTTTCTCTCTCCCGATGATCGGCTGCAGGCGTCACAAAGATTTCCGCAGGGCGACCTTCTGCATCAAAATAGAGGTGAACATAGGATTTTCCGGACTTTCCCTTGATCTTTGCCCGCACGCCGCGACTTGTATCGAGAGGAACCCTGCGATTCCCCCACTTCAGATCTTTTGAGGAATGGGGCTCGGACGCTTTTTCCGATGCGTTACCAAGGTTCAGGACCTGATTGGAGCGGCTTCCGTCACGGTAGACAGTAATTCCCTTGCATCCAAGATCGTATGCAAGAATATAGGACTTTTCCACATCCTCAATGGTGGCTTCCTGAGACATATTGATCGTTTTAGATACAGCTGCGTCGATGTACTTCTGAAAAGCTCCCTGCATCCTGACATGCCAGGATGCGGAAATGTCATGGGCTGTGGCAAAGACCATCTGCCATTTTTCAGGAACCTGGGAAATACCCCGGCAGGAACCATGGTTCTTGACGATCAGGGAGGGGAGATCTTCTGACCAGAAGCCCTCTCGCTGGGCTACTTCGGTAAAATAATCCAGTGTGTAGGGAAGATGGGTCCCGTCCATGACGTTTTTGTACCAGATGATCGAGAACTCCGGCTCACATCCGGATGAGGTATCGGCAATCATGCTGATTGTTCCAGTCGGAGCGATTGTCAGAAGATGGCTGTTCCGCTTTTTTGTCCCAACCCCTTCAAAATAAGGGAACGGCCCTTGAGTTGCAGCCATTTCCTGGGAGGTTCGCTCTGCGACTTCCTGGATATGACTCATGATGGATTCTGCCATCTCCAGACCTTCCTCTGAATCATAGGGGATCTCAAGATACATCAAAAGACGGGCAAAGCCCATGATGCCAAGGCCTATCCTTCTTGTTCCCTTGTTGACTTCCTCGAGCTCCGGAATTGGAAACCGGTTCGCATCGACAACATTATCGAGAAAGCGGACAGCAAGATAGACCGAATGGGTCAGCTTCTCCCAGTCGACCGAATATTGCCCCTTGGCATTGCGCACAAGGTGTTTTTCAAGATTGATGGAGCCAAGATTGCAAGACTCATAAGGGCCCAGAACCTGCTCACCACATGGATTGGTCGCTTCATATGTCCATTTTGACGGAGTCGGATTGGCACGATTGGCTGTATCAATGAAGAAAAGTCCAGGCTCACCATTGGCCCATGCGTTATGCGCGATCCGCTCAAAAACCATCCGGGCGGACAAACTGCCTGCAATTTCGCCGTTGTGCGGAGAGATGAGATTGTAGTCAGTATCTTCTTTTACCGCTTTCATAAAGACATCTGTAATAGCGACTGAAATATTGAAGTTTGTGACCTGGGTCAGATCCATCTTGCAGTCGATGAACTCCAGAATATCCGGATGATCCACTCTCAGGATCCCCATGTTTGCACCACGGCGGGTTCCACCCTGCTTGATAGCATCAGTCGAAGCGTTGATCACCTTCATGAAAGAAACCGGACCGGAGGCCTGCCCTCCGGTTGAGCGAACAACAGCACCCTTCGGTCGAAGGCGGGAAAAAGAGAATCCGGTCCCTCCACCCGTCTGGTGAATAAGCGCAGTGGCTTTTACCGTGTCGAAGATCTCGGGCATCGAATCACCAATTGGCAGGACAAAACAGGCAGAAAGCTGTCCCAAAGGCCTTCCGGCATTCATGATCGTAGGAGAGTTTGGGAGGAAATCCAGCCCTGCCATGAAGCGGTAATATTCCTCCGCCAGGAACTCCCTTTCAGATGGCTGGGGGTTGACCGAGGCAATCGCGTTGGCGATGCGTCTGAACATCTCTTCGGAATTCTCCCGGACAACACCCATCTCATCCTTGGCAAAATAACGCTTCTCCAAAACCTTCAGCGCATTTTCAGACAACATGATTTCAATATTTCCAGACATAAGGCCCCCATTCCCAAAAACCATTTTTGGTCTAACTCATTGAAAATCCAATTATTCCAAAAGATACCCACAACATACCGCTTATAGTATGGATAAAAATTTCAGATACAATATGTGGTATGATTTCCCGGATTCTAAGACAATCTTTCTGAAAAATCAAACCATCCAAAAACACTTTTGTCTGGTGCCTTCTCCCTCCAGCAACGCTGTGAAATGGTTGTCCCGGGAACCTCCGGAACAATCTGAAACATTGGAGCCAGATCTCTTCTGCATTTTTCTTCATTGACATTTCGGGAAAGTTTTTTAATGATTCACAGACATTCATGAGTGTTAGGAAATCCATCTCATAAAAATCAGGATCTTCCTGAGAAGGGACAAGACATTCATACTCAACAAGCGGTCATATTCGCTCTCCTTCAGGGTGCAACCGAACTTGCACCCGTCAGCTCATTGGGCCACGGGATCCTCTTGCCCGCAATCCTTGGCTGGAAATCTCTCCAAATGCACAAAGATTTCCTCCCATTCATGGTTGCACTTCACCTTGGGACAGCTTTGGCCCTTCTCCTGTATTTTTACCGGGACTGGACCAGCCTGTGCCTGGGATTTCTCCGCCGGATAACGACAAGCAAGAGCCAACTCCGAAAAGAGGACAGCGACAATTCCCGGATTCTCCTCCTTGTCATGGGAGCCAGCATTCCGGGTGGACTACTCGGTTTTCTTCTTGAAAAAAAGATTCGGGTCCTTTTCCAGTCCCCAAAGACCGCTGCCATCTTTCTCATCGCAAATGGACTGGTCCTTTTCGGAGGGGAACTTCTAAAGTCAAGAAAAACGGGGATGCCTCTCCATGACCTTCCCATGGGGAGAGCTATTTTGGTGGGCCTGTTTCAGGCAGTGGCCCTGATTCCGGGATTTTCAAGGTCGGGCATTACCATGGTCGGAGGAATTCTCAACGGACTGGGCCATGAAGAAGCAGCCCGATTCTCCTTCCTTCTCGCCACACCCATCATTCTTGGAGCGGGTGTTCTTGAAATTCCGAAAATGCTGAAGGACCATTCGCCCCAAATGCTTCACCTCTCCCTGATCGGAGCCATCGTCTCCTTTCTGACAGCGTGGATCACCACGTTTTTCCTGATGAAATATTTCCGATCATTTGAGACATCAAAGGCCCTTGTTCCCTTTGGCATCTACTGCCTTCTTGTTGGAGTCGGAGCCTACATCACATTATCCTGAACTCCTGTCCGCACATAATGGAATACTCTGAGCCTGGGGGGAGATACCGGCTTCACATCAGTCATCCCCTTATTCGGCCGTAGATCGAGAGGGGTGATCGGACCCTTCTCTATATTTTGCTTTTTTCTCAACCCGCACTGTAAGATTTGCCAGACGACATACCGTAAGGACATGCCTTTAAAGCGGGTATGCAGGGCAGGTTCTATCCGAAGTCAAAGCCTCTGGAAAGAACGACAAGAAGCAAAGGTCCATGCGCCTTCGCTCACCCTGGCAAAAAAGGACCGTTTGGTCGAGAGACCGGAGATTCCCCCTATGTCGTCAGCTTCGTAACGGGAGATTTGATACTCGCAAGAGCCATTTAAAAACACAATCGGGATGAAAAAAAACGAGGAGAAAGACAGGGCATGAGTTGTCGTTATTCGGCAAGCGACCTTTAAGCTACTTTTTTTTCTTTCTTTTCCGGAACAGGAGATACACAAGAGCACCGCTCCAGGCCAAAATAAGAAAGATCCACATGGCCGTTGCCGTATGATCAAGAATCGACTGTGCCAGTAAATGACGTTGATCCAAGATACCTCCCAGCGAGAGACACCCATTCAGGTTTTTTCGCAAACACTGATATAAAAAGATTGAGCAGAACTCCACCAGAAACTATACTGGAAGGAGCCTGTTTAATCAAAAATATAACCTCCAATCTCCGAGGTGTCGGTGAATCCTTATATTGTAATGATGTCAATCCTGATCTACCTTGCGCTTGCCGGTTACATCACAGCATGGTACATCCGCTCAGGCAAAGGCGGGTCGGCGATTGGGCTTAAAATTGGAGCGCTTTTCTCAACGGATGCGACATCAGACTTTATCCGGATCAGACGGGGACACATAGCATCAGCACTTTTTGGATTTTCCTGTGATGTCAGCGGAACAATTATCATGGAGGTCGAGCGGATCAAGGGTCGGATCAAGTTCCACCCTGTACCGCCAGCTCTTGACTGGTTTCACTTGATCACCGCCCAGGGGGCTCTTTTTCTCTTTATCGTTCTGGCGGTTCTGGGTTTCATGAAAAGGAAGGGCGCACCCATTTCCCGATTTCACGTCCCTGTCGCAAAGGTTTTTTTCCTGTTGTGGATCTCAAGCTCAATCTCCGGATGGTTCTACCGAATTTCGTAAGGCTGGAAAAAGACTTACTTTAAAAAAATGTCACATCTTATAATGACAAATCATCAAATCTTCACCGATGTGGGAAATTTTGACCTGGTCGTGAGATGGGCAAAACAGACGATTGCCGAATCAACGACTGTTCTGATACTATTGGCTTCCCCAATTGCAAGGCGGCGTAGCCAAGTGGTAAGGCAAGGGTCTGCAAAACCTTTATACGGCAGTTCGAACCTGCCCGCCGCCTCCAATAACAGAGCCAATAAATAAAAAATCATAGAGAATAAAACCCGAATTTGTCACCCCCTTGTCACCCAGACAAAGAAAAAGTAAAATCGAAATGTCCACAATAAGGGGGGAGACATGGCCACATTTCGCAAGCGTTCCGGATCCTGGCAAGCTCTTGTAAAGAAGAAAGGGTTCGGTCAGATCGCCCGAACCTTCAACACGAAGGCCGAAGCCGAGGCTTGGGCAAAGGTAACGGAATCGGAGATGACAAGAGGGGTCTTTGTCACCCGGAAAGAGGCCGAGAACACGATGCTGGCCGAAGCCTTGGACCGATATGAGCGGGAGGTGATTCCGGCGAAGAAAGGGGCCGTCCAGGAATCGATGCGGATCCGGATCTGGAAGCGTCACCCCCTGGCAAAACGCTCCATTGCCTCGATCCAGGGAAAGGACGTAGCGGCATATCGGGACCAGCGACTCAAAGAGGTGTCTCCGAACACCGTCCGGCACGAACTGGCCATTCTCTCCCATGTCTTTACCATTGCCGTCAAGGAATGGAGTATGGATGGGCTCATCAATCCGGTCCGACAAATCCTGGTCCCAGAATCTCCGCCGGGACGGGATCGCCGGCTCAAATCCGGGGAACTGGAGAAAATCATGACAGCCTCCGGATCTGAGGTCCTCCCCGATATCGTCCGATTGGCCGTTGAAACAGGAATGAGACAGGCGGAAATTGCGGGAATGACCTGGGACCTGGTCGATCTGAAAAAGAGAACGATCACGCTGCTTGAAACGAAAAACGGGGAAAAGCGAATTGTCCCTCTTTCGACAGAGGCCATCCGGATTCTCTCGGGATTGCTCCGAAGATTAGACGGACATGTTTGGGGAATCCAGCCCCGGACGATTGCGATCGCTTTCGCTCGCGCCGTCTCACGGGCTCGAACCGCTTATGAGAAAGAATGTAAAGAGAAGGGAATCGATCCGGATCCCTCCTTTCTTGTCGGTCTGACTTTCCATGATCTCCGGCACGAGGCCACGAGCCGGTTCTTTGAAAAGGGACTGAATCCGATGCAGGTATCGGCGATCACGGGGCACAAGACATTGCAGATGCTTCGGCGCTATACCCACTTGAAGGCGGAAGACCTGGCCAAGATGCTGGATGGGTAATTGTTAGACCTCCGGGTTGATGCGTCGATCCTTCTTATGGTGGATAGTGAATAAGGCACTTACCTTCAGCAAGTCCCCAGATGATGCTGTAGTGTCGGGTCGATCTGTCTTGCTGCAAGCGGAGCTGTTGGCAAATTCGACTGTACAAGGTGGAGGATTTATTTTTTGCTTTTTTCAACGTAGTCTATCGTCTCCGCCAATCGTTCTGCGTAAGCATCAGCAGGTATGCGAACCCAATCCGATGAAAATTGAAAAATCCAAAGAAACAAGAATACCGTAGAAAATAATAATGATACTGTAACCTCCGGCACGATTTTTCCAGTAGTCTCGAACAGAAAATACAGCCAAATGGCTGAAATTGCACAACACAGCGCAGTTGTTATAATTCCAATTAGA
The DNA here is from genome assembly GCA_021816465.1 of Nitrospirota bacterium. Classification (GTDB taxonomy): domain Bacteria; phylum Nitrospirota; class Leptospirillia; order Leptospirillales; family Leptospirillaceae; genus Leptospirillum. The sequence goes on along the minus strand of JAKAYF010000023.1, from coordinate 113 downwards.
CGAAGACCAAAAATATTTCGTCGGAAGCCATAATTTGTGAGTTCTCGAAACAATAGAGAAAACTTTTTCGTATCCCTTGCGTTGATACGAAGATATGTTGACCAGGCGGCATA
>JAKAYF010000088.1 GCA_021816465.1 Nitrospirota bacterium | reverse complement strand
TTTGTCCTGCATGCCGTTCCAGAATGCAATATATTCAAAAGTGCTCTGCAGAAGTCATCGATTTTATGTGCGTCTGCGGCACCTCCCTAACCTCACCGAATGGGGATAATGACAATCTCTCTCTATTCTCAAGAGCGAATTCGGTGGATGACAAGGAGACGGTCACTGGAAAAACCACTCATGTCAGCCTTGAAGCCGGGTCTGACTTCTCTTCGATCATCTCCTTGATTTCCTGGGAGAAAAGACTAAAAGACAGTTCAGACATTGAAACAGTCGAGGTGTTCTATGAAATTCCGTCAGAGGACAAATCCTGTAGTGATGTCCAGGATTTGTCTCCAAGGATCAATTGGAGGATGGACGGGATTTTCTATTGGATAGAGAGAATGGGATACAGGCCTCTTTCATTCAGTGTATCCCTCAAGAGAGCAGTGATCTGCATTGCTCCTTTCGTCTCAAAAATCAAACCGGTTTCGGTTCCTTTCACTCTTCCCTGGGGCGGAACCATCCTTAAGATCAACTCTATCGACCAATATCTGAAATGGTATAGTTTTGAGTCTTGGGGAAAGCCGCAGGATCTTGTCGGAATCGTTAAGTCCATGTCGTCTCTGGGGTATAAAAAGGATGCGCTTGAAGCGGCCTGGGTTGCTTTTCGGGCCAATCCGGGATTGAGATCGTTCAGGTGGCTTGTGAAGTCTTACTGGGGTTTTTATATCAAGCGGGATTGATTGCCCTTGGAATCTGAACCCAAAAGGATGAAAGTGAGAAAAATGATTGTTTCCGGATTTACCTTTTGCAGAAATGTTTCGAAGCTAGACTATCCCTTTCTTGAGTCCATTCGATCGATCCTTCCGATCGTCGATGAAATGGTGATCAACGTTGGGGATTCCGAAGACAACACACTGGAGCAGATCCATTCCATTAGAGACCCCAAGATAAAGGTGATTGAGTCCGTCTGGGATCAGGCAATGAGAAAAGACGGACTTATCTATGCACAGCAAACCAATATCGCTCTTGAGCATTGCCGAAAGGATGCCGACTGGGCATTTTATCTTCAGGCAGATGAGGTCTTGCATGAAAAAGATTATGAAGGTTTGCTGAGATCGATGGCCCAATATAAGGATAAAAAGACTATTCTTGGTCTGATGTCGAGGTACAAGCATTTTCTGGGAGACTACCAATCGATTGATCCTTGGGCATACAGAAGGGCCATGAGAATTGTTCGCCCGGGGGGATCTGTGATTTCGGTGGGTGATGCGGTCGGGTTTGCCAGAGCCAGCGACAATCTCTATATCGGAAAAAAAGAAAGGCACTTATGGGAATATGCCGAAGGGCATATTTATCATTACGGTTGGGTCAAAAGTCCCGAGCTTTTGCGAGAAAAAGTCAAAACACAGGTTGAATATTACTGGGAAGGCACGCCCAATGTCGGAGATAAGGAAGTTTTGGCCTCAAAAGAGTTTATCCCCGAGCGTTATTTTATCTTGAAAGACTTTGACGGAACGCATCCTGCGGTCATGAAAGAGCGTATCAGCCAGTTTCCTGCCTTTCCCCCTAGAAAGAACCGTTGGCTTAATCCAGATTTTTATCGCTATGTTTTAAGACATGGGTTCAAGGGATGACAGAGGGAAGACTCACAGCGCCTGAACCTTTAATGGATCTTGTCGTCCCCATTCATGGCCACCTTGAACTGAACCGGCTGTTTTTTCATTACCTTGCAAAAAATACCCATCACTCTTTTCGTCTTATCGTTGTGGATAACTTTTCCCAGGATCAGTCGGCCGCTTTTTTTGAGGAACAGCAGAAGGCCGGACATCATATTCTCGTGATCAGAAATCCCGGAAATCAGTGTTATCCCGTGTCAATCAATCAGGGGGCCATGGCTGGAAGTGCGCCTATTATCGGTCTTTTGAACAATGATATTATCGTTGCCCCAGGTTGGGACAAGCCTCTTGTGCGGTCGCTAATGGAAGACAGAGTTCCTGTTGCCAGCCCGGCCGGTCTTGAGCATTTTCCAGACAAAAAACTGGAAGATGTTCTCTATTACCGTTGGAGATATGTAAACAGGCGAATATGGGATCGAAACCAAAGAGAAAATCTCGAAAAAAAAATATCCATCATGTACGGCGACTTCAATGATATTTCAAGCAAGATTCAAAAAAAATATGAGGACATATCATTCCAGGGGATTATGGGCCATTGTCATTTGATCTCCCGGACTGTTTTTGAGCAACTCGGAGGACTCGATCCGAGGATCCAGTCTGCCGACTGGGACCTTTACCTCCAGATCGAAAAATTGAAGAGAGAAGGGACGTTTGATCAAAGTCCAATGATCTTGGGAAGCTCTTTTGTTCATCACTTCATTCGGGCAACGGATGCCAGCTCCAAGAGATTACCTGTTGTCTGTTCCCATCCACCGCATTTAAAGCTTGAGGAAAAGTGGAGCAGATCGGATATCATCGATCTATGGCCCTTCAAGGATCAGGTTCCTGGCAGCAAAAGAAGTCTTTCCCAAAAGACAAAAAAAAGGATCCTCAAAATGAAAACCTGGCTCTATTCCTGGAAGAGCGATTTGAAGGAAATTATCTCCATGTAGTGATATTGTCTTTTTTGGAATAAGGGCTCTTCCTTGGATTCATTATTTTCCCAATTTCTGTAATGGATGCAAAAATGCATGAATGGTTTTTTGGTAAAAAGATAGATTTTTTATTTGCCTTAAGGAAATGATGACTCCACTAGTCTCTGTTGTCATTCCAATGACCCGGTATGAATTGGAACTTGATGAAGCACTTTTATCTGTTTTCCAGCAAAAAGAGCATGATTATGAAATTGTTCTTGTCAATAATCATGCCTTGCCGGGTGTTTTGTCGGTAGCTGAAAAATGGCACCTCAAACATCCGGATAGGGTCCGTATTGTTACGGAACCTATTCCAGGAGCGGTATCCGCTCGAAATAAAGGGATCCTTGCCAGCCGCGGAGAATTCATCGCTTTCCTTGACAGTGATGACAGAATGAAGCCGGATAGACTTTCTTTACAGCTTTCAGCTATTCGACAGGATCCTGATATTACGCTGGTGGGATCCTGGAAGGATGAAATATCCCCTGATGGTGAAGTGATCGGGAAAGACTCTGCTCCGCAGATTCCGAGATGGGCTTCCATACTGTTTGGAAAAACGGAGAGATGGCAGCGAGACCCATTTTACGAGCCGCAGACATCAACATTCTTGATCAGGGCTTCAGCGATACAGAAGGCCGGTATGTTTGACTCAAGGTTCGACCCATTTTGGCTCGAAGATACAGACTTTTCTTTCAGGATGTATGAAAAGGGCAGGGTGGTTATCGTCCCGCAATCATTGGTCGAATATCGGGTACACCCTAAATCGGATAGTATTCGGAGAATATTCGATTTTGGACTGATTTTAAAACACGATGTATTCTTTTCCATTCTGAAAGAAAAGTATTATCTGAAAGACAATCCAGATTCCAGATCCGCTTTTTTAAAACTCAAGTCAAGATGGCTCAGAGAGACCGGGATCAAGATGCTTGCATACCAAAATGGTGAACGCTATGGAAAAGAGCTGATCCAAAAGTCACTGGCTTTGAACCCTTCTGATCTTCAGAGCTGGGAGGCTTTTCTCCGAAGCCGCTTTATCAGGAGTTTCTATCCCAGAGCATTTGGCATAAAAGGTCCGATTGATGCAGTTCTTCCGGAATATGTTGATGATGCTTGGGTTTCAAATTTATTTTCTCTGGACAGATAGCTTATCGATTTTTATTGTATGGAAACATCAAAAGATTCAATGTAAATAGTGAGTTACGGTCAATTGGCAGATTCCCAGTTTTTTAGGATCGACTTGCTTGATTAAAATCCGACTATCGGATCTGAGGGGGCTTTGACATCTGTGTTACCAACTCGGATCATTGTAAGAATCCCCAACTGGATAGGGGATGCAATTGTTTCCCTATCCTCTATCCAGGCGATACGATCACGCTATCAGAGTATTCAAATCTCTGTAATGGGTCCGGAACCCATTACAGCTCTCTTGTCCGAATTCTCGGATGTGGTGTCCTATAACCCCACCAATATTTCATCGAAGATTTTTTTTGATTTGGGGTTTTGTTTTCCCCTTTCGTTTCGCTCCGCCTATGAACTCTGGCGAATTCCCTGCAAGGAGAGAATCGGCTACGCCCATGAGGGGAGATCTTTTTTTCTCAGTCGCCGGCTGAATTATCCTGCATGGGCCAACCATCATTTCCATCAGGTTACTTACTATCAGGAGATGGTGCAGTCTGTTTTTCACGACCTCTCCTTTAACCCTCCGAAGCTTGTTGTCCCGGATTCCCGCAGAAGGGATGCGATGGCTCGCCATTTGGGAGCTCTTGATGGTCGAGAGATTCTTCTTGCGGTCAATCCCGGTGCTTTTTTTGGAAGCGCCAAGACCTGGCCATCCTCCTATTTCATCTCCCTTCTTTCCCGTTTGCTGATCGATTATCCCAGTATTCGGATCATCCTTTTTTCCGGGGGGAAGGATCGTGAAAAAGCGGATGTGCTCGAACAGGCGCTTCCGAAAGAGAAGGTCGTGGCTCTTCAGGGAAAAACCGCTCTTTCAGATAGTCTTGCGATCCTATCCGGATGCGATTATCTTTTGACAAACGATTCGGGAATGATGCATATGGGTGCGGGCCTTGGTCTACCCGGTACTGTATTTTTTGGTCCCACAGACCCTGTAGCGACAGGGCCATTGGGTGGAAAAATACGAGTTCTGAGCCATCATGTGACTTGTGCTCCGTGCCTTCTCCGGGAATGTCCCATCGATCACAGGTGCATGACCGGTCTGACTTGGGAAATTGCACATGGTCCCATTTTTGAGGATCTGCGGAGAATCCGGATGCAAAAAGAACAGGGAGTGACAGCATCAGAATTGGAGAGTTCAGGAAGTGAGGTCATGAACACTTGAAAAAAAGGCCCATCGTTCTTGCCGACAGGGATGGCACCCTGATCCGGCATATTCCATACTTGTCAAAACTGTCCGATGTTGAATTTCTTCCGGGGGTTCTTTCATCCATCAGAAGGCTCAATTCCTTGAAGATTCCGGTTGTGGTGGTCACCAATCAGTCCGGAGTGGCCAGAGGATATTTTGGAGAGGATTTTGTCCGGGAAACACACTCTTATATGAACGGAATCCTCAAAAAAGAAGGAGCTCATCTCGATGGATTCTTCTATTGCCCCCATTTCAGGGAGGCTTCCGTGGATCGTTACCGGGTTTCTTGTGGTTGCAGGAAGCCTCTTCCGGGAATGCTGGAAGAGGCTTTGGAAGTTTTTCATGGGGATCCCGGATCTTCGATGATGGTGGGGGATTCAGAAGGGGATGTTCTTGCGGGGAAGTCTTTGGGATGTCATAATTTCTGGATACTTCCCCAAGAAGCAGGAAAGAGGGATGATCTCGCCTTTCGAGTATCCTCCTTCGAGGAGGCGGTCAACCTCTTTCTGTCAGATACCGAATTGCTGGAGTAGGTTTTTAGACTTGCCCAAATGTGAAAATTGGGGCGACAGAAATTCACTCTTGTTTGAAGTCGAAAGGAACATCATGGCTCTTGATCCGTTTTTAAAGTCCATTCTCGTCTGCCCCAAGTGCAAGGGGGATTTGATTGAGGAAACCTCTCCGCCCGGGCTTGTCTGCGAGAGTTGCCAGCTGGTCTATCCGATCAGGGAAGATATTCCCATCATGCTGATTGAAGAAGCTCATGCGAAGGGTGACCATTCTTCTCCGTGATCACCCCCCCTTTGTTGAGCAGGTTGGAGAATACCAAAAAAAAGAACGTTCTGTTGGTCGGCTTGCGGGCATTTGGTGATATGGTCCTGACACAGCCGGCCATTTCCGCTGTCAGGGACTCCTGTCCCGATGCTCGCATCGACTATGTCATGGAAGCGGCGTATTCTTCGCTCTTCGATGAAGAGCCGGATTTGACCCGGGTGCTTTCACTCCCCAGACGCAATCAAGAGAAAAAGGAATCGTCTTTTGACTATTACAAGCGATACGGATCTTTTCTTCGGGAGATCCGGAGCGCATCGTACGATGTGGCTGTTGACCTTTTCTCCCGTGGGCCCCGTTCGAGATCCTTGGTGTTCGCAAGCGGAGCGGGAAGAAGAGTTGGTACGGCCGACCACAAAAATCTCTTGATCGACCACGTTGTCTATACGGATCAGATTGTCGTTCCCAATCAATTGACCCATCTGACGGATCAGATCCTTCATGTCATGAGTCGTCTCGGTTTTAAAACCCAGCGTAATCTCCCCAGATTTGTCGTGACCCCGGAGAATGATTTGTCTGCCCGGAGTCTTCTTGGAAGTTTTGGAGAAAAATACGCTGGAGAATTCATGATCCTTTTCCCGGGATCGGGATCCCCCACAAAAAACTGGCCGGCAGACCGATATGTCGAATTGGGCTTCGAGCTTTTGCGAAAGGGGTTTCCCTTGCTGGTTCTGGGTGGAAAGAATGATTCCGATGCTGTGGGATCCGTTGTTCGGGGACTGGATGCTTTGCCTGGAGTTTATCTTTCCCGATTCAGGGGAATTGTTCAGAATGACCTGAATACCTTAAAGGGAATCATTTCCTTGTCGACCGGTGCGATCGGCAATGATTCCGGCC
>JAKAYF010000087.1 GCA_021816465.1 Nitrospirota bacterium | reverse complement strand
ACCGTTTAAATTTTTCCCGGTTGCTCCATTGGAACAACCGGCATTCCCGGACCGATTTTCTGCTGATTTCCGACAATGATCCGGTCATCATCAGAAATCCCCTTGACCGCCTCAATCAAATCCCCATCCATAACCCCCAGAACAACAAAGCGAATTTCAACCTTGTTGTCTTTTGAAACGACAAGAACAAATTTTCCGATCTGATTTGAACCAACGGCTGTTTGCGGGATCATGAGAGCGTTTTGACGGTCACCAATATGGAGCCTGACATGAACCCATTCCCCGGGAATCAGGGTTTTGTCAGTATTGGGAACGGTCACCCTCGCGGTAAATGTTCCCGTTTGCCGATCGATCACATTGTCAATAAAAGACAAGTTTCCGTTGTACGTTTTCGAGTGATTGCCCGATAGACGGACCGTCGCCGGCATTTTTCCGTGGACACGATTTTTCAGGATATCAGCCAGATCTGCCTCAGGCGGATTAAAGGTGGCATAAATGGGATCCAGCTGAACCAGCGTATTGATCTGGGTCCCCGTGTTGATCAGTGTTCCCGTGTAAACAAGACTGCGGCTGAGCCTCCCGGAAAACGGTGCGCGAATCTCTGTATACCCCATATTGATCCTCGCAAGGTCGAGGGCGGCCTTGTCTGCAAGGATGGTGGATGCTGCCTGGTGCATCATGCTTGTCGACTGCTGGAAAGCATCCTTGGAAATATCGCCATGAACAACCATGAGCGAGTTTCTTCGCTGGTTCTCCCTGGCGTACTCAAACGAGGCCTTGTCCCGTTCAACCTGGGCTTCGGCCTGGTCGAGTGCCGCCCTGTAGTTTCTCTGGTCTATCCTGTAAATCAGCATCCCCTTTTTGACATCTGATCCATCAGGAACAAACTGGTCCTTCAGGTATCCGGTCACCATCGCCTGCAAAGCGACATTTCGTATCGCTTCCGTTGTTCCGATGTACTCCTTGTAGAGCGGAACAGTTTTCCTGATTCCCCTGACAACCGGCACAGGCATGCCCATCTGGGACGAAGCGGACTTCCCTCCCGAGAGGAAAAATCGGGACCCGAATTTTCCTGCCACAAACAAGGCTCCGAAAAGAATCACACCTGATAGGACAAACACCCGCAACCTTCCGGGCTTTCCGATATTCATTAAAAAATCTCCTCTGCCAAATGACACAAAGAACCCGACAAAACTTATTTCTCCGAAGAAGAGTTTTCCGACAATCCGGCTCTTTCGCGAATGCCTTCGATCACTGCATAAAAAATAGGAACGAAGAAGAGGCTCAACATCGTCGCCGCCAACATGCCGCCAAAAACAGTCGTTCCGATGGACTGCCGGCTAGCGGCTCCGGCACCCGAGGCAAACATCAGGGGAACGACTCCAAGAATAAAGGCGAATGCAGTCATCAGAATGGGACGGAGACGCAACCTTCCCGCTTCCATTGCCGCCTCAACAATGCCAAGACCTCTCTCCCTCAGGCGCTTGGCAAACTCAACAATCAAGATGGCATTTTTTGCCGAAAGACCAATCAGCATGACGAACCCGATCTGAGAATAAACATCCACCTGCTTTCCCCTGAGCCAGGTCGCGACCATAGCGCCAAAAATGGCAAGAGGAACAACAAGGATCACCATGAATGGCATGGACCAGCTCTCATAAAGGGCCGCCAGAAACAAAAAGACAAAGACCAGGGAAATGGCGAACACCCACTTTTCGATGGAACCGACCTTCAGTTCCTGATAGGTAATCCCCGTCCACTCATATCCAAAATCTGAAGACAATGACTTCTTTGCCGCTCTCTCCATGGCCTTGATCGCATCTCCGGAGCTGAACCCCGGCGCCGGACCGCCATTAATGAGAGCAGAGCCATAGATATTGTAATGGTTGACCGTTTCAGGGCCTACGGTCGGAGTAAGCTGTCCCAGTGCATCAAGGGGAATCATGTTCCCTGAAACATTCCTGACATACAGGCGTGACAGGTCTCCCGGAGTCCCCCTGGCATCTTTTTCAGCCTGGAGGGTCACCCTGAACGTTCTTCCATAAAGATTGAAGTCATTGACATAGAGGGATCCCAGATAAATCTGGAGGGTGCTGAAAATATCCGGAAGAGAAAGCCCCAGAAGCTTGGCCTTGCTCCGGTCAAGCTCATAGTCAAACTGCGGCGTCGTGGTGGAAAAAGTTGTAAAAACCTGACGGGCTTCAATTTCAGGCTGTTTGCGGGCTTCAGCCATAAGCGACTGGGTCGCTGCATCAAGAGCCTTGCTTCCCTTTCCCGTCAGATCCTCCACTTCAAACTCAAACCCTCCGGTGGAGCCAAGACCTGGAATAGAGGGTGGATCAAAACTCAGTGCGATCGACTCAGGAATCATGAAAAGCTTGGGTCGGACAGAGTTGACAATCATCGAGGCGGTCAAGGCGCTTCCCCTTTCCTCCCATGGTTTGAGGATCGCAAACTCGGCCGCACTGTTCGACTGATTGGCGAAGGTCAGGAAATTCAGTCCGGAAATGGACACGACATCCTGGACTCCCGGCGTTTTAAGGAGAATATCCCGAACCTTTTTCGTCACAGCATCGGTTCTCTCGAGAGAAGCTCCATCCGGCAACTGGATAATGACAAAAAAGTAGCCCTGGTCTTCCACCGGAAGAAATGTTTCCGGAACCCGGACAAAGAGAAAATAGGTCATGAAGATTCCGCCCAGAAAAACGCCCATGGCATACCAGCGGTAATCGATTGCCCGTCGGACCATATGGGCATAACCGTCTCTCGCCCATTCAAAAAACGCGTTGAACTTACGAAAAAAATACAATTCAGAGGGCTTTTGGTAACGAAGAAGCCAGGCTGAAAGAGCCGGGGTCAAGGTCAGGGAGTTAAAGGCTGACAGCCCGACAGAAATGGCTATCGTCAGGGCAAATTGCCGATAAAGCTGTCCGGTGATACCCGGGAGAAAGGCCACCGGGACAAAAACCGCGCCCAACACGGCGGAGGTTGCAATAATTGGCCCTGTCACTTCACCCATGGCATTTCGGACCGCCTCCATCGGAGCCAGACCATGCTCAAGCTGGCGCTCGACGTTCTCGACGACAACAATCGCATCGTCCACAACAAGCCCAATAGCCAGAACCATGCCAAGAAGGCTCACGGTGTTCAGGGAAAATCCTACGATCTCCATGATCGTCAATGTACCGATCAGGGAGACGGGAATGGCGATACCGGCAATAATCATGGTTCTAACGTTCTGGAGAAACAGGAAGATGACTCCCACAACAAGAAGCAACGCCTCAAGAAGCGTAAAGACAACCTCTTTCATCGAAGCAGAGACAAACATGGTCGTATCATATTTGATGGAATAGCTGATCCCCCTGGGGAACCGTGCGGAAAGCTCCTTCATTTTCGACTTGACCTGGCTGTCAAGCTCCAGAGCATTGGATCCCGGCGTCTGGAAGATACCGATAATGATCGTCGGCTTTTTGTCCATGTTGGCGGAGGATGTGTACTGGAGGGCACCGAGCTCGACCCTGGCAACATCCCGGAGACGGACCGCCGCATTACTTCCAGTTCCGGCCCTCAACACAATATTTCCAAATTCCTCCGGAGTGCTGAGCCTTCCCGTTGCATTGACCTGATAGTCGAACATCGTTCCGGAAGGCGCTGGCGCGTCTCCGATTTTTCCGGCAGCAACCTGAACATTCTGCTCTGCGATTGCGTTCTGGACATCCACTGCAGTCAGACCCAGCCGGGAAAGCTTGTCCGGATTGAGCCAGACCCGCATGGAGTAGCGCCTTTCTCCAAAAATAACAGCGTCACTCACACCGGAAAGTCTTTTCAGAGGATCGACAATCTGGAGATAGGCATAATTACTCAGGGTGATCGGGTCAACAGAACCATCGGGGGAGTAGAGATTCACGATCAGGACGAAATTGGGGTTTTTCTTCTGGACGATGATTCCCCCCTGATTCACGATCGCCGGAAGCTGGGGTGTCGCCTGGGAAATCCTGTTCTGAACATCAACCGCTGCGATATCGATCGGATACCCGACATTGAAGGTAATGGTAATCGTCGAGCTTCCGTCGTTCGAACTTGTCGAGGACATGTAGGCCATCCCCGGCACCCCGCTGATCTGTTGCTCAAGCGGAGTCGTCACCGTATCCGCGACAACCTGGGCCGAAGCGCCCGGATAATTGGCTGAAACAGTCACCTGTGGGGGAGTAATCTCCGGGAACTGCGAAACGGGCAAAAGCTTGAAGGAAATCAAGCCGGTAAAAACCATTATAATGGCAACCGAAGCCGCAAAAATTGGTCGTCTGATAAAAAAGTTCACCATGTGGACAAAAGCCTTTTCCTATAAGTTCGCCGTACCATCATTGTTTTTTGGAAGAGTTTTCCGCTACCTGTTTTTTTGTAAGACCAACTCCCTTGGGCGTAGCTTTCGCCAGATTCCACCACCCTCCCCCAAGAGCCTCAAAAAGGGCAACCGTATCGGAGTAGCGGCTTGCTTTGGCCAGGACCAGATTGATCCGTGCTTTTTCAAAGCTTTGCTGCGCATTGAAGAGCCCTGGATAGCCAATTGCACCCACTTTGAACTGACGTTCGGAGATTTTCAGGCTTTCAGACGCTGCGACAAAGGCCACCATTTGGGCATTTTGGGTCTGGGCATCCGCTTCAAGGGCCCGAAGCGAATCTGCAACATTCTGAAAAGCTTGAAGAACAACGTTTTTATACTGTGCTTTTGTCTGTTGAAAAATGGCGACGGCGGCCCGTTTTTTGTGAAGAAGGGTCCCTGCCTGAAAAATGGGCTGGGTCAGGGAGGGACCATAGCTCCAGAATTGGCTTCCTGGAGAAAAATACCCGGCGATACTTTCGCTTCCGTATTGTCCTGTAAGCGATATCTGGGGGAACATGTTCGCGGTGGCAACACCCACCTGGGCACTTGCAGAATGGAGCTGAGCCTCCGCCGACCGGATGTCCGGACGCTGCTCCACCAGTTTGGACGGAAGACTCACCGGCAGTTCATCCGGCAACGTCAAGTCGTCAAGGTGGAAATCCGCACCAATTTTTTCACTGGGAAATCGTCCGAGATAGACCGCCATCTGGTGTCGTTCCATGGCCAGCTGCTTTTCAAGAGGAGGCAGGGTGGCTTCCTCCTGGGCAAGAAGAGTCGCCTGGGAATAAACAGAAGACCGGGCAATCGCACCCACCTCAAACTGGCGCTTGACGATAAGAAGCTCTTGTTTCAAGACCTGGATGATCTGCCTGGTCGCCTTGATCTGCTCTCTCAGGGATGCCTCCTGAATCGCAACAAGAACAATATTGGACGTCAATGTCAGGTAGGCCGCCTCGAGCTGAAATCTCTGATAGTCCTCCTGGGCCTTCAGGGATTCGACCTGTCGCCTGATCCCTCCAAAAAGATCCAATGGATAAGAAACACTCAGGGAACCGGTATTGAGGGTAAAGAGAGAGGATAGCTGTGGGGCACCAAAGGCGGCTCCGTTAAAGTATTGCTGGACGGTCGAGAGATTTCCCGTAACCGACGGTCCGTAGGCTCCCTGCCCTGCTGAAACGTTCTCCATCGCGGAAAGAAGGGAGCCTTCTGCCGCCTGAAGCGTCGGATTCACTTTCAGCGCCTGGTCGATCAGATCATTCAGGGGCTTGGAATGAAACAGCTTCCACCATTGTCCCGGAATATCCTTCCCCGTTTTAAAGCGCTGGACAACGTCCCCCTTGTTCGTATAAACGACCGGAGTCGACAGTGGGGACTTCGTATAGGTTTTTGTTTTGGGAGGAGCGGGAGTGTGAAAGTCCGGCCCCACAGCACAGCCGGCCAACAGGAGAAAAGCCACTGCTGTGGAGAAAAAGAACGGGAATTTGTTTATAATCACGAAACGATATCCTTGGCTGCAAATATCAGGACAGATCGAAGGGATGACTGGACTGGCCCCGGTTGGATCCATATGCATCAAAAAACAATGCATATACGAATTATTCATTATTAGACTACTGTGATATAATATTTGTCAAGGAGGGTCCATGATGCAAAATGCCAAAGAAAATGGATGCAGTCCGGCCGGAGCCAACCCGCTGAACCACCAATTGATGAAGCTCTTTTGGATGCTGGGCCCTGCTTATGTCCGTTGGGCTGAATCGATCATGGAGATGGACGGCCATACCCCGAAAAGGATGTACCTGATGGGACTTCTGTTCGAATATGGTCCGATGATGATGTGCAGCATCAAGGACCGTCTGGGGGTTACAGCGACCAACGTCACCGCACTGGTCGATGCCCTTGAGAAGGAGGGAATGGTTGAAAGGAAACCTCACCCCAGCGACCGCAGGGCGACAATCATTTCCCTGTCAGCGCAGGCGGAGGAGTTCCTGACCGCAAACTGCTATTCTTTCAAGGACCGGGTTTCTGAGCTGTTTTCCATTTTTTCCGAAGAAGAACAGAAACAGTTTCTGTCATTTCTTTTGCGGATGCGGGAAGTGTTGATCGAAAAAAAAATTCTTGAGGGAAAAAGCAGGTCGTTCGACCAGGAAAACAACAGAACAGACAACACACCGTGACCATTTCCAAAAAGACCATCCGGAAGTCATCCCCTCCCTGACCCTTAAAAAGACAGCCACCCTCCACACAGCCCCACTCTGCGCAGCAAGGATCCGGGACAATCCGACCTCGACGGCCCTTATGCCAACCAAGAGCTGAAGAACTCAACCGATCCGGTTGAGCATCC
>JAKAYF010000086.1 GCA_021816465.1 Nitrospirota bacterium | reverse complement strand
GCAAGGGGGCAAAGATGGCCTGACCGAAGGTGATCGAAGCTGCATCTAAAAAAAATGCCCCCAAAAACTGACCAAGAGGCTTGAAGTTAATCCTAAATCGGAATTCGGGTGCTGCATCCTGATTGACAAAGAACATGAAAGAGGACCAGAATCCCTATATGAAATACCTTTGGCCGCTTAAAAAAAACATCCTCTGGGTTGTCCTTCTTCTCTCCATGGTCTGGATTTTCTCCGGAATGGACAAGCCGTCCCGCACCCGTGCCATGATGCCTTCAATGGCTATGGGGCATGGCATCCACAGCGAGAAGTCGATGCCTTCTTCCTGTCCCATGAAAGGGGCACTTCCCTGTTGTCACGGCAATGATCAGGTTGCCCTTTGTCAGGCTTCCCTTTGCGATCTGTGTGTTCTATCAGCGCCTGGAGTGGAAAGCACCGCTTCCCTCTCGCACATACAGCCTCCGGCTCTTCCAATCGTTTTTGATTCCGCCGAAAACCAGGCACAAGGTCAATGGGAAACGCAGTCCCTGCATCCTCCGTTTTTGCATAAATATTCCTTCTTTCCGCCCGTTAATTCTCCTCTTCTGATCTGAGACTCACCCGGTTCGTCAAATTTCGGATTTTCACACCGTTTTTGAACTCGGGGAGGACTTATGTCATTTCTTCACATCACATCTTTTTCCATTTTTGATAAAAAGCCATCATCAGGATCCCCTTTCTCTTCAGGGAAAAGACAATCCATCTGGAGATACTGGATTTCTCTGATTCTTGCTCAGATCCTCTTGCCCCCTTGTTTCATATTCGATCAAGCACATCCATTCGGGCAGGATTCGATTGTATGGGCAGACGGAGCCAGTTTTACGGGAACGGCCTCCCTCCAGGAAATGGGCCTTCCCGTACTGACGATCGATCAGGCGGTTCATCTGGCCCTTGAAAGGAATCCCGCTCTGGCCAGGGAACGGGCTCAGATAGCCCGGGAAAAAGCTCTCTCCATCCAGGCAGGAGAACTGCCAGATCCGAAGCTGATTCTGGGGGAACAGTATTTTCCTCTCAGCTTCAACATGGGACAAAGCCTTCTGGCCATGACAACGGTGGGGCTCAGACAGAGCTTTTCACCCTGGGGGAAGAGAGCTCTTGTCCAAAAAGGCTTTGTCAGGGAGCAGAGCGCATCCGGATGGAATATTGAAGACCGCAAGCTCCGGATTGTCAGGGATGTCCGACTAGCCTGGATTGAAATTTACCGAGACACGCGGACGGAGATCCTGCTCCGCTCGATCGGCCTTCTCTGGCAGGAAGCATTCCAGTCTGCCCTGACCCGCTATCGTCAGGGAACGGGCTCCGAATCGGATCTCCTTTCCGCCCAGTTCCAGAAAGACACCCTTCTCGACACAAGGGAAACGCTGCGCATCAGGGAGGAAAAGGAACGTCATCTTCTGATGCGTCTCATGAGAACATCCCATTCGTTCAGAATATCAGATGATGAACCCAGATTGCCGGCGCCTCTTCCCGAATCCGTTCTGCTGAACCAGATCAATGTTCATCCCGCACTCAAATCCAGCGCAGAAAAGAATGCCGCACAGGCACTTCGGATCCAGGCCGCCGAAAAAGACAAAATTCCCGCATTTTCTGTTGAAGGGGACTACAACTACTTCATGGGGCCAAGTCTCATCACAGCCACTCCCAATCTGTTCTCAGTCGTCCTGACAATGAATCTTCCCGTCCGTCCAGGTGAACGGCAGGACCAAAAAATTCAGGAAGAAGAGGCAGCTCTCACATCCTTTGAGGCCAACCATGAAGAACTGAAGCAGAAGCTTGCCGAAGATATCAGGGATACAGAGGCATCCTACCGCCATCTCTCCCATCGAGCCGTTTTTTTTGATCACCGACTTCTGCCCGAAGCCCACAGGAATGCTGAAGCCGCCCTGAATGCCTATTCGACAGGAACGGTTCCAATGGAACGCGTTCTTGAAACAATGAAGAAAGTCGAGGAAACAGAACTTCAGGCGCTCGACCTCCGAATGGACAGGATGAAAGAAATGGCTGAGCTTGACTATCTTAAAGGCCGACTTCAGGGAGGTTCCCATGAACAGTAGATCTCTTGTTTTTTCCTTTTTTATCCTTTTAGCAGGAATAGGAATCGGTGCCGGTGCGGTCAACTGGGCAAACCATTCAAAAAAACTTTCAATGACAACGGCCAAAAAGATGGGGGGCACGCCAAAACGAACGATCCTTTACTGGAGAAATCCCATGAACCCGTCCATCCATTCAGATCACCCGATGAAGGACAACATGGGAATGGACTATCTTCCCGTCTTTTCGAGTCCTGCCAGCTCTACCGGAAAGTCGGTCCAGGTGAGTCCGGAAATCAGACAGACGCTTGGGATCCGGCTGGCGAAAGTCACCAGGCGTACCTTCTCCCACACCATCCGGGCAGCCGCAACCGTTTCGCTCGACGGGCACCGCACCCGGGTCATAAACACGCGATTTTCAGGGTGGATCCGAACGTTAAAAGTTCGATCCGAGGGAGATATCGTCCGGAAGGGGCAAACCATCGCAGAGATTTATTCGCCCGAACTTGCCAATTCAGAAGATGAGGCCCGAATCGCCCAACAGGCTCTCCAGTCTGACCCCGGATCACCCGACAACCAGAATATCTGGAAAGCGTCAAGGGAACGGCTCAACCTTCTGGGGATCCCGGAGATTGAAATCAAGAGGCTTGAGAAAACAGGAAAGCCCCGATCGGTCATCCCGGTCATCTCTCCCTATTCAGGCATCGTAACGTCAATCTCGGCCCGGATCGGGGGAGAAATCTCGCCGAAAACCCCCTTGATGACCCTTGCTGACACCAAGAAGCTCTGGGTCAATGTGTTCCTCTACAGCCCAGAGCTTGCCTGGGTGAAAAATGGAGATGCGGTTGCCCTTCATCTTCCATCCCCGTCCACCAGAAAATACCGGGGAAGTCTGCAATTTGTGAGCCCCGAAGTTGAAAAGACCAGCCGGACGATCAGGGCCAGGGTCACGATCCCCAATCCTGACGGATTTTTGAAGGCGGGAATGTATCTTGAAGCCACAATACATCCCGATCCGCATCCCGATGTATTGGTCATTCCACGGGAAGCACTGATCCGGACAGGATCGAGAACGGTCGTGATCACAGAAACCGGCAAGGGGCTTTTCCGGCCAGCCAGAGTCAAAACCGGAGCACGCTCCCGCCACTGGGTCGAAGTGCTCTCAGGGCTTTCCGAAGGGGAACGAGTCGTTGTCAGCGGAGAGTTCCTGCTCGATGCTGAGTCCCGGTTTCAAAATGTTTCCGACCGGATGGTCGAAGGAGACCGGCCATGATTCCAAAGATCATCGCCTGGTCCATTCAGAAACGGTTCTGGGTTCTGGGGCTGGCCGTTGCCATTATCGGATGGGGAGGGGTCTCCCTCTATCGAAGTCCCCTGGATGCCATCCCGGATCTCTCCGACACGCAAGTCATCGTCAAGGCCGCTTTTGCCGGACAACCTCCGTCCGTTGTGGAAAATCAGGTAACCTATCCACTGACGACCGCCTTTCTGACCATTCCTGGAGTCCGGCATGTGCGCGGTTATTCCGACTTCGGGAACTCCCTCATTTACATTCTGTTCAAGGAAGGGACCGATCAATACTGGGCCAGATCCCGAGTTCTCGAGTACCTCAATCAGGTCGAAGGCCGCCTTCCATCCGGAGTCACCGCCTCTCTGGGGCCCGATGCTACCGGCTTGGGATGGGTCTATGAATACGCGCTTGTCGACCGCACGCACACGCTCGATCTCTCACAACTCAGGACCCTTCAGGACTGGTTTCTGAAGTTTGAACTGCAAAGCATCCATGGCGTGGCGCAGGTGGCGACGGTCGGCGGAATGGTGAACGAGTTCCAGGTGGTCGTCGATCCACGAAGGCTTCTGGCCGATCATATTCCTCTGTCACGGGTTGAGGATGCCATCCGGAAATCGAACGGAGAAGTGGGCGGATCGGTCGTGGATATGAACGAAGCCCAGTACATGGTCCGGACGCGAGGATATCTCCACTCGATTTCCGATATCAGGAAGATTCCTCTTGTATCAGGTGCCGGGGGAAATCCTGTCCGTCTCGGCGATGTCGCGTCCGTTCATCTCGGCCCCCAGCTCAGGCAAGGCGTGGCTGAGCTCGACGGCGAAGGAGAGGTTGCCGGAGGGATTGTCATCGCCAGAAGCGGAACAAACGCCCTCAAGATCATCGAAGCGGTCAAGAAAAAACTCCGGGAGCTCAAGCCTATGCTACCGCCCGGGGTGGAGATCGTAACAACTTATGACCGTTCCCGACTGATCCTGAAAAGCATCAGAACCCTTCTGGAAAAACTCCTGGAAGAATCCATCGCGGTCTCGTTGGTCTGTCTTGTCTTCCTTTCCAGCCTCCGCTCTTCGCTCGTGGCAATACTCTCTCTTCCTGTCGGAATTTTTGCAGCGTTTGTCCTGATGGCACGCCAGGGGCTCACTGCCAATATCATGTCTCTTGGAGGAATCGCGGTCTCCATCGGGGTTATGGTCGATGCGGCGATCGTGATGATCGAGAACATGCACAAACACCAGGAACGTTCCGACGGGTCGGAGACTTCCTGGGAGATTGCCCTTAGCTCCGCCGGGGAGGTTGGTCCCTCTCTCTTCTTTTCGCTTCTGGTGATTACGGTATCATTTCTTCCCATCTTCGCGCTTCAGGAGCAAGAAGGAAGGCTCTTTAAACCATTGGCCTTTACCAAGACCTATTCGATCGCCATCTCCGCCGGCCTTTCGATCACACTGGTTCCAGTTCTCATGGGATTTCTCATTCGGGGTAAGATGAAGCCGGAGGAAGACAACATCCTGAACCGGTTCCTTGTCCTTCTTTACAGACCCGTGATCGGATGGGTGCTTCGGCACCGGAGACTCACTCTCATGTTTTCCGGAATATGCCTTGCCACAGCGGTGATCCCTCTTTCTCATCTGGGAACGGAATTCATGCCCCCTCTCTATGAAGGGGACCTTTTGTACATGCCCACCATGACTCCCGGAGTCTCAGTGGGAGAATCGGCACATCTTCTCCAGATCACCGACCGGCTCGTCAAAACCGTTCCCGAGGTTGAACGCGTGTTCGGACAGGCAGGACGCGCCGAGACGGCAACAGATTCGGCACATCTCACGATGTTCGATACGGTGGTGATGCTCAAACCCCGAGATCAGTGGCCCCACGGAATGACCCTTTCCAAACTGAAGGAGAGGTTGAATGAGGCCGTCTTGCTGCCGGGAATTTCAAATATCTGGACCATGCCGATCATCAACCGGGTCAATATGCTCTCAACCGGAATCAAGTCGCCACTGGGTCTTAAGGTAACAGGTGCATCACTCGACACGATCAACCGAATTGACAGTCAGATCCAGGAGGTCCTGAAAAAACTCCCTGAAACCTCCTCTGTCTATGCTGACCGCCTCACGGGAGGCCGGTACATTGTCGTGAACATCCACCGCGAAAAAGCCGCCCGTTATGGTCTCAACATCGAAGATGTCAACCGACTGGTGGAAACCGCCATCGGCGGAGAACGCCTGACAACCGTCATTCATGGTCGGCAACGATTCCCGGTCAACCTCCGTTACCCCAGCGAGGATCGGGGATCCCTGGACGCCATTGGCTCTTCACTTCTTTCCACACCGGACGGAGAGGAAGTTCCGCTCTCCCGCCTGGCGTCTCTCAGCATTGAAGACGGTCCGACGATGATCAAGACGGAAAATGCCCGACTCACTGGGTGGATTTACATCGAACCCAAGGGAGGAGATATGGCCGGCTATGTCGCCCTGGCCCGAAAGGCCATCGCCCGTTCCGTTATTCTTCCGACCGGAACGACCCTCTCCTGGTCAGGACAGTACACCTCCATCAAAAGGGCAAAAAAACGGCTGGAACTGGTCCTGCCACTCGCTCTTTTACTCATTGTCGCCCTTCTGTTTATCCACTTCAGGAGTGCTTCCAAGACAGGGATGGTCCTCCTGTCACTTCCGTTTGCGGTGCTCGGAAGCCTTTGGTTTCTTTACGGACTTCACTACCGACTCTCCGTGGCCGTCGTCACGGGAATGATCGCTTTAGCCGGAGTAGCCGCCGAGTTTGGAATCGTGATGATCCTTTATCTCGATCGCTCGGTTGATCGACGCATGGCAGATGGAAGGCTAAGAACAGCGGAGGATCTCGATGAAGCGATTCTCGAAGGAACGCTGTACCGGCTGCGTCCCATCGCCATGACGGGAACGGTCATCCTGGCGGGACTTCTTCCGATCATGTGGAGCCATGAGACAGGATCGGATGTCATGAAACGGATCGCTGCGCCGATGGTTGGCGGTATGGTGACTGCCATGATCCTGAGCCTTTTGGTCATACCCGTACTGTTTTGCTTCTGGAAAGAGGCCGATCTCCGCCGGAGCTTTTTTAACGGTGGATCGGGGCTCGATCCCTCACAGACGAAGGAGATATCTCCTTCGTCACCATTCAAACCTTAATGGAAAGGAAACCCAAGATGAAGTCTTTTAAAAACCGATTGAGAACAATGGCAGGTGGTCTGATCATTCTGACAGGAATACTTCTTTCCACCACCGTCGCCATGGCTGACGACATGGGGGGAGGGATGGGAGATATGAACGGAATGCCCAACATGTCCTCCGGGGCAGATAGCGCGCAGGCATCCGTCGGACATGGAAAAGGGATCATAAAGTCGCTGGATAGAT
>JAKAYF010000022.1 GCA_021816465.1 Nitrospirota bacterium | reverse complement strand
TCCGGAAAAATCAGCTGCAGGTTTTTGCGGGAAGAATCCAGATTTCCTTTTCCGGAGCCCAGAAACAGATCGAAAACGAGATCCAGAAAACGGTCCTCTTCTCCGAAGCCCCGCTTGGCATCCTTCTTTACGATCTCAAAACATTTGCCATTGTGGATGCCAACAAGGCATTTCTTTCCATGATCGGCGCTTCGGAAATCGGGGAGATCTCAACAACAAGCTTCAAAGACCTTATGACCTGCTGCGGCAACGACCAGCAGAAACCCGGAAAAAGCGGGACGGAATCCGAAAAAACCGTCCGGAGGGAAATGTGCCGGAAAGACGGATCCCGGTTCCAGGCCGAGCTGACCTTTTCCCAGGTGGATCTCCGGGGAAAACAGATGGCACTCGTCCATATCCGGGACATCAGCCAGCAGGTCATCACCGAAGAAACGACGCTTCTCTCGGCCGAACTCGACCGGATGATCGTCAGGGGCTCCTCTCTCGAGGAGCTGATCAGGTTTACCCTCCGAAAGATTCAGAAGATCTTCCCTTTTTTTGCCTCATATTTTTTTCTGACAGCCCCGGACAGGAGGATCCAGTACCTCGCCATCGAATCCGCCGACCCCCGGTATGAGGAAGAGCTTCTCAAACGCACCCGGGACTATCGCTGGGACACATTCCCCGGAAACAGGACACTTCTGGGACAGGCGGTCAATCAGAACCGGCCCCTTTACGCATCTCTCGATAACAACTTTATGGAGACACCTCTTTCAGAATGGAGCAGACAGTTTGGCCTCTCCGCCCTGTACCTGATCCCCGCCAACTTTGAGCAGTCCGTTATTCCCTGGGGCGTTCTCTCGACGGCGGTTCTCTCCGAGCGGGATCTCGGGAAAGAAACCCGGGATCATCTGGACCTCATCATGGAAAAGCTCGAGAATGCCTATAAAAATCAGAAAGAATTCGAGAAACTCCAGTCGGAGAGGAACAGCATCTTTGAAGAAGCTCCGGACGGCATCTATCTTCTCGATGCGCAGTCTCTTTCCATCCTGGAAACCAATCAGGTTTTCTGCCGGATGCTCGGAGCAAAAAGCAAGAACGATATCGTCGGGAAAACCATTTCCGATATTACCGACAATACCGGAGACGGCATCAGCGAGATTTTTGAAAAGGCAGAAGCCACCCAGAACCACTCAAGTGCCCTCCGCCACCGGTTTTCCCGTCTGAACGGAAGCCATATCAATGTTCTTCTGAGCTTTAAGCAGGTGACATTCAGAAACCGGAAAGCCTTTCTGACCCATGTCAGGGATATCACCGAAGAAGTTCAGTCGGAAGAGGCCAACCGGATCGCCCGGGAGGTTGACCGGCTGATCCTTTCCGGAAGTTCCATCGACGACCTCCTTGAAGCAGTCGCCCGGGAGATTTTTGAGGCCTTCTCCTTCGCCGGCGTCACATTCGCCGTTCCGGGTGTGGATGGATCCATCTCCTTCCAGAAACATATCAACTCGCTTGACCTTCCGGAAGACTTCATCTCCCTGATCAAAAACGGGGTCAACCGGAACAGCTCCCTCTACCAGACAACCTCGTTTTCCCGCGCCATCTCCTCGAAGGAACCGGAGTTTGTCTGCGGAGACGCGCTTGACAGGAACCCGCTTTCAAAACAGTTGCGGCAGGCAGGAGTCGAAGCGATCTTTGCCATTCCTGTCCTTTACGGAGCGGACACCCTGCCAAGAACGATCCTGGTCCTCTGGGCCCGACACCCGGAAGACATGAACACCCACCTTCGGAAAACCCTGGTGGAGTTTACGGACAAGATCCGGCTGGCGTTTTTCCGGATGGAGGAGCAGAACAGGATCCGCCTTGGACAGTCCGCCATGGAATCAAGCCAAAGCCCCATGGTGATCACAAGGCCCGATGGGTCGGTCGAGTGGGCCAATCCGACCTTCTACCGGATGATCGGAGCAGCGGACCTGCGGCCGGAAGACATTCACCTCCCCGTGCTTTTCCCATGCCCTCCCGAAAAGGTCAAGAAAAAACATCTCGAGGAAGTCCTTTGCACCGGAGAAGTCTTCGACGGCATTGAAACGGGGTGGACGATCGACAAGAGGAGGATCTCCGTCCGGGCCATTGTCTCCCCGCTCAGGAACCATGCCGGGGCGTGGACACATTCCCTCATTCACTTCAACGACATTACCCAGGAACTGGAGCTGTCCGAGATCGACCACCTTATCGCCGAACTCGACCTGAAAGTCTTGAAGGGAGACTCCCTCAGGGATCTTCTGGCCCACCTTTCAAGGCGGGTTCGAAAGATCCACGAATCGATCTGGGTCCATGTCATGATCGGAGACCAGGCCGGCAATCTCTGGACACAGGCCTTTTCAGCGGAAAAAGCCAGCATCGCCGACGAGATCAGAAAGATCCCGGAGCCTGTCCACTCACCCGGCGATACTGACTCCATCTCGAATAAGGCCATCAGGAGCGGACGGCACGAATCCCTGCACATCACCGAAATGGGCGACGACTATCCTTTTGCAAAGCTCCTGAAATCCTTTGGGGTGGCAGAGGTTCATGCATTCCCGTTCCGGGCGACTGAAGGCCGGCCGGGCATCATCACCATCATGCAGAAAACGGTCGGAAGCATCGCTTCAGTTTCACAGGACAGGATCGAGCAACTGCTGAAACGCCTTTCCAATGTCATTGAGCGGTATTCCGAGCAGGAGCGGTTGCGGCTTCAGGAAGCCGCCATGGAAAATGTTGCAAACGGCATCATGATCACCGACACCACCGGAAAGATCGAATCTGTCAACGAAGCGCTTGTCCATATGTCTGGCTACGAACGTGAAGAGCTTATCGGTGGCAACCCCAGAATTCTTAAATCCGGACGACATGACCCGTCCCTTTACGAATCGCTCTGGCAAAACCTTCTGAGCGGAAAATCCGCCGACAATATCCTGATCAACCGAAGAAAGGACGGAAGTTTCTTTACCGTCGAGTCCAGCATCACCCCAATGCGCTCTCCTTCAGGGAAAATCACCCATTTCATACAGATCCAGAAAGACGTCTCACAGAGAATCCAGAAAGACCGGGAAATCTGGAACCTTGCCAATATCGATCCACTGACAGGCCTTTTCAACCGGGCTGCATTCCTCACCCGGCTGAAATCCGAGATACGAAGATCGGCAAGGGACGCCTACTCCCTGATCCTTCTCTTTCTCGATCTCGACGGGTTCAAGGAAATCAACGACACAATGGGCCATGCCGCCGGTGACCGTTACCTGAAGGTGATCGCCGAACGACTTCTGAACAGTGTTCGAACCAATGACCTTGTCGCAAGGCTCGGAGGAGACGAATTTGTCATCCTTCTGACAGAAGTTTCGGATATCATGACAACGACAAGCTTCGTGACAAAGATTCTCGAACGACTCTCCATGCCCGTCATGATCGACGAGAGAGAGATCCATACCAGCTCGTCGATTGGGCTTTCCACCTATCCCAAAGATGCTGTCGACGGCGAAGATCTGCTCAGGAAAGCCGATATCGCCATGTACCAGGTCAAAAGCCATGAAAAGAACGGATGGCTGTTTTATGACCCCGAGATGGAAGAAAAGATCCGGAAACGCTACAACCAGGAAAGCGCACTGCGGACCGCCATCGCCAATCGGGAGTTCACCCTGTTTTATCAGCCACAGGTTGACATTCCCAAAAACAAGATTGTCGGCGTCGAGGCGCTCGTCCGCTGGAAAAAACCGTCCGGGGAAATCATCTCCCCGATCGAGTTCATTCCTCTTGCCGAAGAGACCGGGCTCATCATCCCGCTGGGGGAGTGGATCCTCGAAGAAGTCATCCGGACCGCCGCCAGATGGCATACGGGTGGACGACCAAGGATTCGTCTTGCGATGAATGTCTCGATACGGCAGTTCTGGAACCAGCAGTTCTGGGATCTCTTCGACAGAAAGATTGAGGAACATCCCGATCTTTCAAAATGGCTCACCATAGAACTGACAGAGAGCCTTTTGATGAAAGATCCGATCAGGGCCAGGGAGCGACTGATGGACATCCGGAACCAGGGGGTCAAGATCGCCATCGACGACTTCGGGACAGGATATTCTTCCCTGTCCTACCTGACCAGACTTCCGGTGGATGTTCTCAAGGTTCCCCAGGAATTTGTCCTCCAGATGAAAAACAGCTCCCTTGACCTCTCGATGGTCCGGACGATCATCCAGATGGCCAAGAGCCTGTCGCTCCAGCTTGTGGGAGAGGGTGCCGAGACCAGATCGGAGGTGGACATCCTGACGGAGCTTGAATGCATGGTCCTCCAGGGATATGCCATCTCCCGGCCGCTTCCGCTTGATCAGATGGAGTCCTTCATGGACAGGGAGATCGAACCGTTCCTGTGATCGAATCCGGATCCTGTCTCTTCACAGCAAGGCAGGATCGATCTTTCGATTTTCCCCGGGAGAAGGAATCACTCGCGGGAGACCGAGCGCGACAGGAAATGGGCCCCGCCAACAAACAAGAGGGAGCCGATGACATCGGAACTCCAGTGCCATCCGATAGCATTGACCCCCACAGCGACAATCGCCGCCCACCCCCCCAGAAAAAGGATTTTTTGCCTCTCTTCCTTTTGCCCGTGAAGCCAGAGAGAAACCAGCGACAGCAGCATGAATGCCCGAAGGGTATGTCCCGAGGGGTAGGAATAGGGCGTCTTGATGCTGATGACGGGATGGAGATAAAGGTCAAGGGGATCCCTCGAAAGAAAAGGGAGTGGCTGAAAAAGAAGGCGTTTCATGACATGCTCCAGAACACCACCCGCCAGAAAAAACCCGGTCAGGAACAATGCTGGCAGTGTCTTGTCGCTTCCCTCCGTCTTCCTCCGGAAAACGAGATAAAGGACTCCAATCCAGATCGGCAGAGAAAACTCCACATTCCCTGTCCGGCAGACCAGTCCAAAAAACCAGGCCAGAAACTCCGGCATCCGGTCATGAAAAGCTCTGGCCACCATCAGGTCCACCGGCCTTAGAAGCCCCTGATCCACCAGTGCCGACCAGAACGAAAAAAGAGCAAGGAAGAGTATTCCCGAAAACAGGGATCGTCGGTCAATCCTATATCTCAATGAGGCTCCAGCCACCAGGGAATGGGACTCACCGATCCGTTTTTCATGTGCCGGACCGAAATGTCAGAAACAACAAAATAGGCCTTTTCAAAAACCTTCGTCCTGAACTTGACTGGTGGACCGGCCCCGGGACTGCAATCTTCAGGATCGGTCAAAACCCAGCACACCCGGCACAGAAGAGGACGATCCTCGTAGATGGAACAAAGGTTCCCCTCTCCCAGGAACGGGCAAGGGAGATTCTCCTTCTCCCAGTCTTCACAAGTCGCCAAAAGCCCCTCGAAAGTTGAAAGGTCCGCAGGAGGATCGGTCCTTCCCGACAGCTCCGAAAGTCTGGCATTTCGGCTCCGGACAAGCTCCATCCACTTCTCTCTTCTGTCCGGTGGCTCAGATGAAAGACGATCGCCAATCAGCGCGGCCTCGACACTCGAGGTCGAGACCATCACCCTGCAGCAGGCCGCGCATCCAGCCTCGCAGGACATCCCCGGGGCAATCGCCTCTCCCAGCTGATCCACCATTTCATAGATCGACCTGAGAGCCTTCCTGGCCCATTCGGGATTTTCCGGCAGGGACTTCCCCTCGGCCTCGATCGACTCAAGACGGGAAATCATCTCTTCCATCATCTCAAACGGAGGGTGAACCTCCTCCCTCCTGTAGTTCATGAAAACCGGATGGCCGATCTCAAGCGTCGGACCTTCCTCAAAAAATCTGGGATCGATCCCTCTTCTGTCCGGAGCCTCACTCATCAGGCATCCCCCGGACCACATCGCCCGATGTCTTCCGTGGCTCCAGAAAAGGAGTCCGGGACAAAAGGTCGGCCTTCTCTCCGAGCGAAGACATGTCCATTGCCCTCACATCCCCGCTCCTGTCGGAAAGAAAGATCATCGAACCGATCACAGGAAGAGAGCGGGGCGGGAGAGGTGCCTTCCCCGCCCATACATGAAGGATCTCTCCATTCATCCGATCAAGCGCGGCAATATGGCCAGAGGGCAGTGGCAGAAAAAGGAGGCGACCGACGGCGGTCCCCCCCGTGTGGGGATGGTCCCCGACATGGGTTTTCCAGAGCAGCTCACCCCTTTCGGAAACAGCGAAGAGATCCCCCTTCTCCGGAACCGGGACATACAAAATGCCGTCGGAGGAAACCATGCTGACCATCTCTTCCGGAGTTTCTGGCGATGTCTCCGAAAGAGAACGGGTCCAGAGGATTTTGCCGGTAACACCGTCGATCGAGACCAGGATCATCCTCCCTGTTCCCCTCTCCCGAAAAACACCGGCAATACCCGCAGAGGTCGACACCGGTCCGCCGATAAAAAATCGGTCATAGGTCCTGGTATTGGACAAGGCAAGCCGCCAATCGGTTTTCAGGGGAGATTTTCCCACTCTGTCGATCATCGGAGGATTCTCCTGTGCCAGATAGATCGCATCCGGTCGATCGAGGGGGGAGGCCCATCCGAATGAACCTTCCGAGACAGGAAGATCCACAACCATGTGGCCATCCTGACGGGACAGGAAAACAAGATGACCGGACCCTGTCGCAAGGGCAATGGTATGGGGCTCCAGGAGAGGGCTTCCCAGAACCGCTCCCGGAAGCCCCTTCGACCAGATCACCCGGCCCGACCGCTGGGAAAGGGCCCAGATCCGCTCAGAACCATCTCCTCGAAGAAGATGCCTGGTCCTGGTATAAAAAAGCAGATGGCCAAGAGTGATGGAGGGGGTCGAAGAGACAACATAGAGGGTCTTTTTGGAAAGAATCATCGGAGTATTCACAGGCGCTTCCAGGCGGACGTGCCAGAGCGATTTTCCCGAAGAAGCCGCGAGGGCCTCTAAGTGCCCCGATCGGGATGCCACAAAAATCCTGCCGGATGCGGTGACAACTCCGGAGAAAAAGTCCTCGGGAACGCCATCCCGGGCAAATTGCCGGGACCACTCCGATAGCGGAACCGTGGAAACAAAAACAGGATTGTGGGAAGGGAGGGCAGACTCTCCCGGCCAGATCTCCGGAGGAAGGGGAACAACCGACCCGCCATCCCCTTCCGAAGCCGCCTCGTTCATTGACGGTGAAGGGTTGTTTCCGGGGAAACCAAGCGGGGAAGAAGCCCGGGCAAGATCCATCAATCCAAAAGGAAGTGTTCCCAGAGCCAAGAGACCAGCCATCAGGAATACCCGGGAAAACGGTCTCATTCCAAAAACCTGATCAAGTCGTTCATGTGATGTGTGTCCTTTCCCCGATCCACTGCCGGGAGTATTCTGAAAGGTGGGGGACTTTCCGGAGGAAAGGTTTTGGAAACAGCCCCTAGAACGCTTCGGACCTGTCAACAGAGCTTGACCGAACCTGTCTTATGACTCCTTTTTCATCGAAGGAGATCGCTATGTTATTCCCGGTGGTACGGCGGTAGAATAGACCCTTGATGACCCGATGGCGGTAGATCCACACCTGCTCGCCAAACCGTTTTTCCACCCGGTCCGGCGGGCCGAGCGCGCTCCTGACGTCAGCCATGGTACTGATACCTGTCTTGAGCTTGAGGAGCGAGGCGGAAGAAACTCTTGTCCCCTCTTCCGTCGTGCAACCGGATATCGAAAAAAGAAGAAGGATGACCACACAAAAAGCTGGAAACCCGAAGTGCTTTTTTCCAGGCAGGATTTCGGAAATTCGTTTCATCGACAGCCTCTTTTCAGGAAAACATCCTGGAGTCATGTTGATCATCCAATGGAGACACACCTGACGTGACACAAGAATCTCCGACAGGGCCGGACGGACAGGATAACAGTCTCCCTCTAGCAGAAGACGCCGGTCCGGGGAAAGCCAAAAAACCTTCATTGCCACCCATTCTATCAGGACCGGCCGGCACAAAAAAGACTCTCTGGCTGATCCTGTCCACACTTGCCCTCGTTATTCTGGCCGTGGTCTGGGGATTCTCCCGCCACCTGGACACAATGCTCTCTCACCGCCTGAAGATCCTTGCCTCTCCCGGAGTTACCGTTTACTCCTCTTCTTTTTCCGTCTACCGGGGAGAAGAGATCACGCCATCCCTGATTCGACAACTGGAACCGGATACCAAAACACTGAACGTCCGAACAATCATTGTGACGGAAAATCATGCACCCCATACTCAAGGAAGACAATTCAAGCTTGTTTTCTCCCGAAATCTCAGGTACCTGGTCGCCATCAGCCCCATTGAGGGGATCGCCTCCGGCCTCCCCCCCACAGAATCGGTCCTCCTCCCTCCGGGATTTCTCGGAACCATCATCGACAAGACTCTTGCCCTGTATCGACCGATCACACTGGATCATGTCTCTGACAAAATGAAGACCACACTCCTCGTCTCCGAAGACCGGAACTTTTACCAATCCCCCGCCCTTGACATCACAGGCATACTCCGGGCCTTCCTTCTGGATCTCCGCTCCCGGACATTCCGGGAGGGGGGCAGCACGCTGACCCAGCAGGTAGTCAAGAATATCCTTCTCGGGCAACAGAAAACCATCGAACGAAAGTTCCTGGAAGTCCTTCTCGCTATCAAGCTCTCAAGAACCCACACACCCGACCAGATCCTGACCCTCTACCTCAATCACACCGAATGGGGCACCAGCGGTTCAGAGAGAATCATTGGAATCGAAGCGGCCAGCGAGACCTTTTTCGGCCATTCGGCAAATCTCCTGAACTATCGTGAGTCAGCAACGCTTGCCGCCATTCTCAGGGCACCGAACCGGAACAACCCCGTCCGGCACCCGAAAAGGGTCATCGCCATCAGGAACAGGATCCTGGAGAGCCTCGGAGAGACCGGGCACCTGAAAGGCAGGCTTCTTCAAAGGGATCTGAAAAGCCCTCTCGGAATTTCGGCCAGAATCCCAAAGCCGCCGGGCCCCTACTTCACATCCTGGGCCATCAAAACAATCGGCCCTCTTCCGGCGGGAGCCAGTGTCACGCTGACGATGGATCCTGTCCTCTCGGAAAAAGTCGATCAGATCGTGGCAGGAGACCTTCAACAGATCGATCGCATTATTCAGAAGCACCATCCCCAAAAGCCACCCCTTGAAGCCTCCGCCATTGTCATGAATCCTCAGTCGGGGGCGATCCTTGCCCTGTCAGGAGGGGACTCCTTTCGACTGGCGCCGTTCAATCGCGCCATCATGGCCAAACGCCAACCGGCATCGCTATTCAAGATTGTTCCCTATATCGTTGCCCTCAATCCGCGAGGAGGCGGCCCCCCCCATGCCAATATCGAGACAGTCCTTTCAAACGATCCCATTGCCGTAACGGCCGGAGGCCATTTATGGCGCCCCAGGAATGCCGAAAAGATCGAAGACAGCAAAATCACCCTTGAAGAGGCCTTTACCCAGTCATTAAACCGTCCGATCCTCCATCTCGCGCGCATACTTTCGCCGGCGGAGATGGTCGCCACCGCCAGAAGCCTGGGGCTCGACACGCCGGATGCGGGAGACCTGCCTCTCTCCTGGCCACTTGGAGTGACGCCACAGACTCCCCTCCAGATAGCACGGGCTTATGCCGCTATTGCCAACGGGGGATACGCAGTCACTCCCCATACAATTACCAGTATCCGTTCGGAAACAGGAACGCCGATCAAAAGCTTTCACCCGCTTCCTCCTGTTGTCCGCCGGGTTATCCCGGCCCAGACAGCCTACCTTGTCGGGGACCTCCTGCGAAGGACCGTCTCTTCAGGAACCGGGAGACCCCTGGCCCGATTCACAAACCCGGATGGCTGGGGAGGAAAGACAGGAACGGCCAACAAGGGCCGGGACACCTGGTTCGTTGCGACAAGTCCATCACGGATCGTCGTTGTCTGGGCCGGGTACGACGACAACTCGCCGACATGGCGATTCGGTGCCACCCTTGCCCTTCCGATCGCCGGGAAAATCATCCGGCTCATGAATCTCACCCCGTCAATTCCGCCTCCGCCACCCGGGATACTGATGAACCTTGTGAAAACCGACTGCAATGCCCCTCCCCGGATGATCCCGTCGATCGAGGGGAACCCGATCAATTCATCCGATTGCCAGGACACGGGGAAATCTCCCGGGCTCATGGACCAAATGGGGCTGTTTTTCAAAAAGATCTTCTAGCCAGCCGGACAGGGTACAGAAAAGAAGGGAGTTTTGGTCTAAAGAAATCCGGAATTTCTCCCTACGCTCTCTTTGCCGTTTTTCTGAAAATCAATTTCTGTTTTTTCGGATGAGTCCTGGCCTTGATTTTCATCGGTGTTTCGGTCAGAATGGGGAAAAATTGCATTGGGGGATCGTCTAACGGCAGGACGACAGTCTCTGAATCTGTCTATCGGGGTTCGAGTCCCTGTCCCCCAGCCACCTCTTGAGCCACTTCTCTCATTTTTCTTCCTGGATCGCAATCTCCACTGCAAATACAGCTGGAAGAATCATTTGACTCCAGAATCATACCGGCGGGAGACTGAGCCCTTCTTCGCCATCCCCCTCCTGATAAATCGTTGGAGGCGGCACCCGTTTTTCGATACGGATGGCCCTGTTTCCCCTGTGGGTTCCCGGACGGGCCAGGAATTTCCTGATTCCTTCCACATGAATATCGATCGGGTCGCTGATATGGCGCTCCAGAGCAATCACGTCGCCCACTTTCCAGTCCAGAACCTCCCGAACTGTTCTGCTCGTTTTCCCCAGAATGGCCTGGATCCTGATCGGACTCGCCTCGATACGGTCCTTAAGCCTGGTCGTCCACAGGCTGTCGACTTCGAACTGGTCGCTCTGGAAACCGGTATAGAGCTTTTCCTTGATCGGTTCGATGGTGGAATAAGGAATACAGATATAGACAATGCGCCCCTGACCTTCAATCTCAAGCTTGTAAGCCAGGGTAATGACCATTTCCGTCGGAGCCACGATCGCCGCGAACTGGGGATTGATCTCCGAGCGGATGTAGGTCAGCGGCATGCTGTAGACCGGTGCCCAGGCCTTTTCGAAGTCGTCGATGGCAAGATCCAGGATATTCCGGGTGATTCTGGCCTCGATCGGAGTAAAGTCTCTCCCTTCAACCTTCACATGTCCCCTGCCATTTCCACCAAAGATGTGATCCACGATGAGATAGACCAATCGTGCATCGATCACCAGGAGGATGTTTCTCCGAAGGGATTCAAGCCGCAGTATGTTGATATTCGATGGCATCGGAAGTTTCCGGAGAAACTCCCCGAACTTAAGCATGTCGATTCCCTGCGGGGCAAATTCAATGTTCTTGCGGAGAGTTGCCGAAAGAGTCACCTGAAAAAATCGGGCAAAACGTTCGTTGATCACCTCGAGGGTCGGCATCCTTCCCCGGATGACCCTCTCCTGGCTGGCCAGATTGTAAAGATGGGTATCGCCATCTTCGGGCTTTTCCTTCCCGGACCCCTCGGTATCGATATCTCCATCCGAAAGCCCCCTCAAAAGGGCATTGACCTCATCCTGGGAAAGGATACTTTCAGCCATGGTCGACTTTCCTCCTGGGTAACAGCAGATTAAACACAGAAACATCCGACTAAAGCTATAATCTCTTATCGGCAGGGCGGTGGCAATCATGCATATCCGGAAACAGCCGATAAGAGACTATAGGGAGCCGGAACAATCTTCTCCGATCGAATCACCTGTAGCTTCCGCCATCAAATGCGCTCAGGCGGTTCGGGTGTTTTCTTTTTTGAAAAATCAGGATAAAATCCTGTCCGATCCAAATAATTGATTCTTGATCAAAAAAACGGAACATCATTCAGAAAGGGCTTCCCATGTTCTTCAACCGATCCTCGAAATCCCCCTCTGAAGCAGCCCCTGAAAAGAACGTTTCACCCTCATACAGACCCCCGGCAAGGGAAGTCTTTCCTGAACGGACCATCGCGAATGAAGACAACAACAAGGTCACCGATCTCGAATCCCTGATCAGACTCTCCCCCGACTCGATCGCCAATATCCTGCACGCCACACAGACTGACGGGATTGCGATCGCGACTCCGGATATGGGAACGGGAAAAGACGGCAACAGGATCATTTACATGAACAACCGGATGAAAGAGATCGTCGAGCTGATGAAGTCCGACCTCAAGTCTCACTTTGGCATTACTCCTGCGGATGTGATGGGCGGATCCATTCACCGCTTCCATGAACATCCGGACAGGATCAGGGGAATTCTCGAGACCCTGAAGCCAGGAGAGATCCGCTTCAACCAGATCATTCCCGTCGGCAACATGCGCATTTCCTCCGTCTCGACAGTTCTGACCGATCCCCAGGGAAAAAAAATTGCTTACGCAACCATTTTCACCGACGTATCGGCAAAAGAGCATATCGGCGATCTTTCAAAGACAACACGGGAGATATCCGCCAAGGTCGAAGAGGTCGTCCACAAGCTTGAGAACCTGAGCCAACGGGCCGACAGCGGAAAGGAAGTCATCCTCTCCATGTCCCGTGGAGTGCTCGAAAACGAAGGCGCCATGCAACAGCTCGGCGATGTCGTCGGACTTCTGGGGAAGCGCTCGGGAGAAATTGGTTCCATCCTCGAAACCATCAGCCAGATAGCCTCACAGACCAACCTTCTGGCATTGAACGCCGCCATCGAAGCGGCAAGAGCCGGTGAGCAGGGACGCGGGTTTGCCGTTGTTGCCGACGAAGTCAGGAAACTTGCAGAACGGACGGCCAAGGCCACCAAGGAAATCGAGGGGACCATCCGGATGGTCCAGGAAGAAACCAGAAAAACGGTCCATCTCCTCGATGAAAGCCGGCAAAGGGCCAGCAAGAACAAGGAACTCGCCAATCAGACCGACAATGTCCTTGCAGAGATCCAGACAGGCCACAAGATCCTTCTTGAGGCCATGCACCAGATTACGGAAGCAACCATGACCCAGGAAAAGTCGATCGACCGCTACATCACGTAAAAAAATCGGGGAATCGATTCAAAGGACTCCCGCGCGCCGGAAAAGACAGAACGGCGGCGCTACTCCCCAAAGAGGCCGCCGTGGCTTCTCCGGCTCTCTCCCATATGATCCCTCATGATCACCAGGTCTCCCGGATGGAGACCGCCGCCGGTGACAACCGAGCGAATCCCGTCCGTTTCTCCGACAGACACCGGGACCGCCTCGACATGGTTGTCCTTCAACCGGAAAACAATCGACTGATGCTTGAACCTGGAAAGGTCGATCCCCTTGAGGTAGGCGGGGTCCGGACGATAGACAAGCGCCGCGTTTGAGATCAGAGGCTTTCCGGAGACAACGCCGACATGGATCGTCACGAGGGCGGTCATGCCTGGTTTAAGGGCCAGGTCAGGATTTGAAACGCGACTGATGACATCGTAGGTCACAACATGATTGACCGTTCTCGGATGGACCCGCACCATCGTCACTATTCCGGAAAAGGTTCGACCAGGCCAGGCTGGAACTGAAAATGTCACCGACTCCCCGTCTCTTATCGCCCCGATATCCGATTCCGAAACTCTTGTATCAAGGCGCATCAGGGAAAGATCCTCCGCAATCGTGAAAAGGCGGGGCGTTTTAAAGGCCGAGGTGACCGTCTGGCCGATCTGGACCCTTCTTTCGATCACAATGCCATCGATCGGCGAAAGGATGGTTGTATAGCGGAGATTGGCCTTTGCAAGGTTCAGGCGGGCAATACTCTGGCTTCTTGTGGCCTGGTCCATCGAAAGCTTGGCCTTGTCCTGATCATAAATGTTTTCGGCAATAATGTGTCTTTTGAAAAGATCGGCATCCCTTGCAAGAGAAAGACGGTCAAGAGCGATCTGGGTCTCGATTTTCGAAAGATTGGACTGCGCTTCCGCCACCTGGGCCCGATAGATGGAAGGATCGATCTGGGCCAGGACTTCTCCTTTGTGAACATGCTGATTATGGCGTCCTTCGACCTCGGTGATGATCCCGCTGACCTGGGTCCCGACATGAACCGTTTTCATCGCCTTAAGCCGTCCGGTCGCCGTCACCTTGATCTCAAGCGTACCGGTTTCAAGAGGCTCAAGGACAAACTTCCCCGAGAGATCCTTGTCTCCGGAGCCTTTGAAAAAGAAAACGGCAAAAGAAGCGCCAAGAACAAGCAGGACAATCGCAAGCCAGAACCTTTTTTTTCCGGACATACCCCAATCCTTGTCTTTTAACGTGTTACTCGTAACGAAGAGCCGACATCGGATCAAGTCTCGCTGCCAAAACCGCGGGATACAGCCCGAACAATATTCCAAGAAGAGCCGAAAAGATCACCGAACCGAAGGTCAGGAAAAGAGGAACAGGCGCGGGCCAGCCCGTCAAATAGCGTACCAGCCCGATTCCCGAGATGGCCAGCACTGCGCCGAATATCCCGCCGAGAAAGGACAGGACGGCGCTTTCCGTCAGAAACTGCAGAAGGATATCTCCTGGCGTGGCGCCAATGGCCATTCTGATACCGATCTCCTTCGTCCGCTCCCGAACCGATACCAGCATGATATTCATGATGCCCACACCCCCGACAACCAGGGAGATTGAGGCAATGGCCACCAGAAGGATAGTCAGGATCATGGCCAGTCGGTTGGCCATCTGGGCCATGTCACTCATGGGGTGAACCGAAAAATCCACCTTCCCGTTGTCGGGAATATGATGGCGTATACGAAGAAGGGCAACAATCTCCCTCTTGGCTTCGTCCATCCGCGCAACAGAAACCGCCGAGGCCAGAATGACCCCAAGGTAGTCCACGCCCATAATCTGGCTCTGGAGCGTGGTAATGGGAACAATCACCATATCATCCTGGTTCATTCCCATGGGGGATTGTCCCTTCGGGGAAAGAACCCCGATGACCTTGAACGGGGAATGGTTGATGCGGATCCATTGCCCAACCGGATTTTGTGCTCCGAAAAGCTTTCTCGCGACAAGTCCCCCGAGAACGGCAAGACGGTTCATCGACATGACATCCCTGTGAGAAAAGAAACCGCCGGAGGACAGCTCCCAGTTCCGGATCGCCAGATATCCGGACTGAGTCCCCATCACCACCGTCGACCAGTTCGCGCTTGACGAAACAATCTGGGCCGCGGTCCGCAAGGCTCCGGAGTCGCCCAGGATGGCCGGACAACCCGCGGCGATCGCCCTCGCGTCATCAAGCGTCAGCGTCGTATCGGTCCCTCCCCCCACCTGCGCCCCTGAATCAGTCACCGATCCGGGGATCACGATCAGGAGATTGGGGCCGAGGCTCGAAATGGAGCGGAGAATCAGATGTCGGGCACCCATCCCCATGCTGACAAGAAGAATCACCGACGCCACCCCGATCAAGATCCCGCTCATCGTCAGGAAAGAGCGGACGGGATTTCTGAGAAGCGCCCTCAGTCCATTTTCGACAAGCCTCATCCTCTACCCCCCGATCCGGAGAGCACTCCGTCTTTGACCCGGACCCAGCGGCCAGCCCGGGATGAAACCCCCGGATCGTGCGTCACAAGGACCAGAGTGAAACCGACAGAAGCCCGAAGTTCTGAAAGAAGGTCGAGAATGGCCCCCGCCGACTGGCTGTCCAGGTTGCCGGTAGGCTCGTCGGCCAGAACAAGTCCGGGGCTGGTCACAAGAGCCCGGGCGATGGCAACACGCTGCTGCTGCCCTCCCGATAGCTGGGAAGGATAGTGCAGCTCCCTTCCGGAAAGCCCGACACGATGAAGAAGACTCCTGGCCATCTCCCTTGACTCCCGCTTGGAGACAACGTTCGGAGATTTCCGGTAGAGAAATGGCATCTCCACATTTTCAAGGGCGGTCGTGCGTGAAATCAACTGGAAATTCTGGAATACGAATCCGATATGGCGGTTTCTGAAAAAGGCGCGTTCCTTCATCGACAATTGCGATGTCGGCCGGTTGTCGAGATAGACCTCTCCGGTGGTGGGACGATCGAGAAGACCCAGGAGGTGAAGGAGTGTGGACTTTCCGGAACCGGAAGAACCCTCAAGCGCCAAAAACTCGCCCGGAGCGACGGACAGATCTATCCCGGACAGCGCTCCGACCCATTCCTCCCCGACCTGGAATCTTTTGGTGACATTGACAAGCCGGGCTTCAACCCCGCTTGGGGGCCTGTTCCCTGATTGCGACACTGATTTTCTTTCAGGCCTTGGGATTGAGCTTCTTGATGTTGGCCTGATAAAGCTCCGATGCCTGGGTTAAAACCTTGGCCGCAATCGGGCTGCCATGGATTTCCTTGACCTCGACCTTCTTGTTTTCGAGAATCTTGTAATCCTCCAGAAAACGGGTCAGCCTGCGGACAAGATGCACGGGAAGATCTTCGATATGGCGATAGTCCTTGTAAAGGGGGTCCTTCGAAAGAATTGCAACAATCTTGTCATCAGACTCGCCCCCGTCGATCATCTCAATGACTCCGATCGACCTGACCGTCGCAATGGTGTTGGGAAGAAGAGGCTCCTCGCAGAAGATGAAGATATCGAGGGGATCTCCGTCTTCGCAATAGGTCCTCGGAACAAACCCGTAATTGACCGGATAGTAGTTGGCGCTGTGGAGGATGCGATCCACCCGGATGAGGCCGGTTGACTTGTCGAGTTCGTATTTGACCCTGGACCCTTGGGGGATCTCGATAAGACAGTCAAACTCGTAGGGGAACTCCTTGCCTAGAACAAGATCATGCCATGGATTGAACACAGACGGCTCCTTTATGAAAAAAAGTTCATGGGACCGCAAAGCGGATTGTCCATGAAGATAACCCATGCGGCCTCGGGAGGCAAGAAGAACTCCACAATTTACAAGGAACTCGATGAGATGGAAAGTTCGTGCGCCTGAATCTCCCCATTAATAAATCGAGAACATCACACGACATGGTCTTTACAGGAAAACACCAGATTGTTGTTCGATCAGCTTTTAAGTTTCCCTTTCCAAGGAAGATGGAACGGACAATAGTGTCGTCTCGTGATACCCTGTTCTCAATAGAGGAAAGAACTCTCTGCAATTTCCAACTCCGACCTAACCAACGGTTCCTTCCCTCATCTGATTTTCTTTGTAATTCAAATAAATAGATATTTTTTCAACCTCGAGCCCGATCGAAATGGAGCCCTGTATGGTACCCCTTCCGGAACAATCCCCAGAAGAACAGAGAAGGCAACGGATGCTAATAGGGTCGACTGCACCCGATTTCATGGATGTTTCTCACGAATGGCGTCGGCTTTTTTCAGAAGCCTGGGGGACTTTCCTGCTTGTCGTAGTGGCGGCAGGTGCCGGGGTCGTCTCTGCCAAAAGTGCTGGGGCAGTGAGCTTGCCGATGATGGTCGTCGCGCCGGGACTCATGGTCATGACAATCATCTATTTTATGGGCGAGGTCAGCGGAGCACACCTGAATCCGGCTGTTACACTGGCCTTTGCAATGCGGCGAAACTTCCCGTGGGCCAGGGTTCCGGGATATATCGGAGCGCAATTTCTCGGCGGCATCACGGGAGCGCTATTTCTCCGGGTTCTGTTCGGAACAGCCGGCAAACTAGGAGCGACCGTTCCAGGGCCTGGAATAGGCAATGGAACCGCGCTGGCCATGGAGACACTTCTGACTACCGGTCTTGTAAGCACGATCCTGGGAACAGCCTCAGGAGCCCGAAATACAGGCAAAAACGGAGCCATCGCGGTAGGGGGATACATCGCCCTTGCCGGCCTCTGGTCCGCACCCATCAGCGGGGCTTCAATGAATCCTGTCCGCTCCCTTGCTCCAGACCTGGTTCAGGGCCGCTACGACTCCGCATGGATCTATTTGATTGGACCCATTCTTGGATCCTTGCTCGGAGTTGCCTTCGAATGGATACTGAAAGGGGGTCCTTCGGCATCCGGCAATACTGCCGCTCAAGGAGTGCTTGGAAGCCAGTCTTCCGGGCCTCAGGAACCATAACAACGGGGACACTCGATGAAAAAGATTGATGCACTGAAACAGATCATAGAATTTAATCAGGAATTGGATCCGCTGCACGTAAAAATCAAATATAAAGCCATGCGGCGAAGCAAGTTTTCTTTTTTGAGAGCGACCTGCCACCTGTTCTATCAAAATCTCCCCGCCGGATCCATCCTTGATCAAGCGCCTCTTGCATGGATCAGCGGGGACCTGCATCTCGAGAATTTTGGAAGCTACAGGGGCGATAACAGGTTGAGCTATTTCGATCTGAACGACTTCGACGAAGCATGTCTGGCTCCCTGCACCTGGGAGCTTCTTCGTTTTCTGTCAAGCATTTTCATTGCTTCCGAGCAACTCGGCGTCAATGAGCAGGAGGAGATGGAGCTGTGCCAATCTTTTCTCAATGCCTATCGCTCACAATTAATGGATGGGAAACCACGGTGGATTGAACGCCCCCAAGCCAAAGGCCTCATCAAAGAGCTTTTAAAGACGATCAAGAACCGAAGCCGAAAAAAATTTCTGGACACACGGACCAAACTCAAAGGTGGAAGAAGATTTCTTCTGATCAATGAGGAAAAAGCACTTTTCACACCCCCCGATGAACGCGAACAGGTCCGGAACCATCTGGAACTTTTTGCACAGAAACAAAAGGATCCTGCCTTCTATCACGTTCTGGATATAGCGGATCGCATCTCCGGAATGGGCAGTCTTGGCGTTAAACGCTACGTTGTGCTGGTCTCAGGCCGGGGAACCCCGGATGAAAATTTTCTTATCGATATCAAGGAGGCTCGGCCTTCGTCTCCGGCACGCCTTCTATCACCGCCTCAAATACCCTGGATAAACGATGCGGAGAGGGTGGTCACATTGCAACGTACACTCCAGGCCATTCCCCCTGCCCTCCTGACCTCACTCAGGATCGGAGAGCGGTCCTTTGGTCTCAAGGAGCTTCAGCCAATCGAGCACCGGGTGAACCTTGAGTTATGGGATGGAAAGCTCAAACGCCTTGGAACGGTGATCTCATCCATGGGAGAAATGGTCGCATGGAGCCAACTTCGGGGGGCAGGATGGCGGGGATCGGCATCACGGGACGCTTTGATGGGATTCGCTCAAGATCTCCCGCGGAACCATGGACTTATAGAGTTGGCGAGACAGCGAAGTCGCCTCATCACCCAATACTGGCAGGAATACTGTGCAGGTTACGATGCAGGAGTCATCAATGGAATGGGTCCCTCTGGTAATCGCTGACACGATCATTAAGGGCGCCTTGTTCGGGTATTGAGTCAGTCGGGTCGTTCGAATCCGGTAAACGCTAGTGGACCTGGTTCAAGATGTGGGGGGATTCCATGGACAAGTGTGGAGACAACCGTAAAGCAATATCAAGCGATACCACTTCCTTGGATGTCACCTATTGTACAAAGGAACAACTTCAATCAAGCCTTTCAAAAAGGCATCAGACGGTTCTCGGAGTGGTCGGCTTCTCCGAACATACCTTGCCCCATCCCGTTGCTCCCGCCCCTTTCATTCAGGTTCCATTGACTCCCGTCAAAGAGGATGCTCTTTTTGAGCTTTGGACCACAGACGAACCCGTGAACTATACACAGGATGGACCGCTCCATTGTGCCAGCAGCCCGACGCTTCTCTTTGGCTGTTTGACCATCGAATCAGACCATGGGAAGGATCTTTCACTCAGCACCGAGCAAGCCTACAAGCTTTTGTTCGCGCATATTGATCAATCCGGTTACGGGCATTTGCTGCGGATCTGGCATTATTTTCCCCATATTACCGATGGTGATGGCGTTCTTGAACGCTATAAGGCATTCAATTCGGGACGACATCGCGCTTTCTCAGCCTATCGGACGGATATGAGTGCCGCCCCAGCGGCATCAGCACTAGGGACTTCTTCTGGCGGATCATTGGTTATCTACTTCATTTCCTCCAGCTCTCCTGGATTACCGCTCGAGAACCAGCGCCAGATCAGCGCCTACAACTACCCAAAAGAATACGGCCAGTACAGTCCCATCTTTTCACGGGCGATGCAGGGCGGAGGTCATTTATTCATTTCCGGAACGGCGAGCATCGTGGGGCATGCCAGCATGTACGATGGATTGCTGCTGGAACAGACCCACGAAACCATCACCAACCTTCAATCAGTCCTCGCAACCGCGAGAGATGCGCTAATGCCGTCGGGAGT
This sequence comes from Nitrospirota bacterium, assembly GCA_021816465.1. GTDB lineage: Bacteria > Nitrospirota > Leptospirillia > Leptospirillales > Leptospirillaceae > Leptospirillum. The sequence continues at coordinate 11,297 of JAKAYF010000022.1, read as the reverse complement.
CCTTCAACTCAAGGCGTATTTGCGGTATCCCGAACACCTTCAGTTAGTTCAAAAAGCCTTGTCTGATGCCTTCGGGAGAGAAACCCCCGTAGCATTTTTACAGGCCCAAATTTGTCGACGCGAGTTGCTCCTGGAAATAGAAGGGACGTACAAATCCCAAGGAAAACCTGTATCCCATTAGGGTTTCTGGCCAGACTCCCCGTTCTGCTATGGAGGCGGATGAACGCACCCCCCAATCCCCAGAAAGGATCTGTCCTCCAGCATAGTTGTCTTGCGGGGGAGATGAGCGGCACAAACCGTCCGACAAGGCCCTTAATCCCATCTTCACACCCCTTTTAGCGCCGGAACGAGACATCCTCCCGCCGCCGAACCTGAAAAACGGTTGTATCGGGGGATTCACGAAGATCGCTCTTCGGGTTTTCTGGTTCAGCGATCCCTTTTGTGGGCAGACAGTACAGCTCCACGGTTACTCCGGCAGGGCACAAAAGATTTCCGGGGGGGGGAGCTGCCTTAAGGCTGATAAACGACTGCGAAACGGCCACTCAGTAACGTGACACCTTCCCCGCTCAGGGTGAACTGGTATATACTTCGCGACCCGCTCTGAAACAGACATTTGGCCCATATCTCAAGCACCGCCGGTGCCTTATCCAGCCACTCCGTGGAATAAGTCAGATCGCGTACGCTTGCAAGATAACCCAGAAAGGGCAGTCTCTGAGAATTCTGGGAGGCAAGAGTCCCATGTGCGGCCATTGACTGGGCGGCATACTCTATTCCAGCCAAAGAGTGTAACCGTCCACAATTGCGCAATGGGTTGTCCATATTGCGATGGCTCCTGGCTGTGCACCGGATTTGTTCAGCATCCCAGCTGAGCACACCATCGATCAGAATCATGTCGCCTGCATGGGGGATTAATCGTGATATTCCTGCCTGATCAATCAGCATGGAAAGACCTGGATGAGAAGCCGATGTCCCGGGAGTTCCTCCATATCCACCGTCATGGCAGTGGCCAAAGCAAATGCAAAAAGCAATGGCAGGGCTCGAGCTGCAGGTACGCCTCGGGAGAGTTCTACGAGACCAGGATCCATGGAAGACAAGGAAACGGACTCCCGACTATCCGTACGCACGATATCAAGACAGGCCATTGAATTTGCTGTTTTGTCAGGTGCCAGGAGCAAAGCCGTCGCAAACGCCGATGTTATTGGTCTTAATTGGGATATTGGGGCCAGATAGGGGACATCGTAAGCGATCAAAGCAACCGCCTTGCGATCGATCGCAACCTGGACAGCAGCGTGAAGCAACCCAACGGCGAAACTCGCATCAAATGCACAAAGACTTGTTGATGATTCATGCGATTGGGTGGCGATCCCCCAATAGCCGGCAGGAGCATTGTGCACTGAATTATGAAAGCGTGTCGGGGACAGCTCGGGCGTTGGGCTTGCCAAAGCTTCGCAATTCATATGCAACAAGGGGTTATCACCACCAGACGACGTAAAGACCGTTCCAGTCCGTGATGGATCACGGTGGGCATTCGCATGTGCTTCAAAGCCAACGGCCAAAGAGAGCCGTACCGTCTGTCCGGCTCTCCGACGCTCCACTGCAGGAAGTTGGATGGGATCCGGGACACAAAGAGGTGCCATCGCCCATCTTCCCGGATGCGTCAGAAGCGCCATGCTGTCCTTCCAGCCATTGAGCCCCGGCCCCATCAGACCAATTCCTTCCACATAGACCCGCAATTCAGGTCGCCCTTCCAAAAACCAGAGAACAGTTACTCCCACCGAAACCAAAGGAATTGCTCATGACATAGTCAACGCAAGCCGTGCCGTTTTCAATCAAATACCCGCTTTTTAACAAGGGATCCACGCTGCGGGTCTGCAAGCTTCCTGGCAAAAAATGGTGTTGGATGCATAGCATTGCCACGATCGCATTGGTGATTCCGGAAACGCCCAATCCGTGTCCCGTCCAGCCTTTGGTGGAACTGCACGGTGTTTTACTCCCGAAAAGCGCTGTCACAGCCTTATCCTCGCTGGCATCATTTGCCTTGCTGGCAGTTCCGTGCAAATGGAGATAATCCATATCGGACGCTTTGAGACCAGCCGACTCAAGAGCACGTTGCATAGCCAGATACGCTCCCATTCCTTCGGGATGGGGCGTAGACATATGATAGGCATCTGAACTCTCCCCCACACCGAACAATTTTACAGCTTTGGGATCGGAAATGGACGTATCTTTTTCAAGCAACGCGAAACCTGCTCCTTCTCCTATGGATATTCCGTCACGTTCCGCATCAAAAGGCCGGCAGGGCTCGCGGGAGAGCAATCCCAATGAATTGAAACCGTAAAGGGTCGTCATGCATAGAGAGTCAGCACCACCAACCACGGCTGCATCGCACAACCCTGCCGAGATCATTCGGGAAGCCTCCGCAAAGACCTTGGCTGTAGAAGCACACGCTGAAGAAACGACCGCTGTCGGCCCATCAAGGTCGAGCACCTCTTTCACAAACGCCGCCAGTGAAAAGGTATTCTGTGTTTTACGATAAGAATAGCTCAAAGGCAGTGCTCCACTCTCCGGGTCCCTGTGCCGATAGGCCAATTCTGTCGCATCCAACCCCGAGGTACTGGTCCCGAGAAACAGACCGATCCTGTTTCGGCCATGGCGCGCGATCGCAGACTTTACTGCTGAAAAGAAACCATCCTGTTCAATCCCCAAAAGAGCCAACCTGTTATTACGACAATCATAATCGGCCAGATTTGGCGGGAAACGGACACTCTCCACTCCAGACACCTGACCGACCCAGGTTTCCATTTCAGACAAACGGAATGAACACGGCAGCAAGCCACTACGTCTTTCCCGAAGAGCCGTCAGTGTCGCATCAACCCCCTCACCAAGACTGTTGACAAGGGAAACATGCGTCAGAATGAGCGGTTGCATCAAAGGCACAAAAATTGAAAGATCACTTTTCGGTACAACAGACCAATTGGAGTTTCATGCAGCATGCGCCAGACTCCTCAATCACCCATCGACGGCAAAAAACTGAATCATCCAAACCATCAGGGATACCTTTCTTAAGAAATGAACTCTCCCGCTCCTAAGCGCTTTGCGCTGTAGGAGGGGTTTCCGATCTCACGAGCGGACGTTCCTCCGGGGAACCCCCAGACAACTCCCTTCACCCGACTGTTCGACACGTCTCGGCGGGGGTCGCCCAAATGGCGGACAAGACCAAACTCATCATGGCCCCGACCGCAACCGTTGTTCCAATGTCATGTAAAACCGGGATACTGGAAAAAGATAAGGTTCCAAAACCTATCGTCGTACAGACATTGGCGAGAACCAATGAAAATACAGTCCGTTCCCGATCTTTCCGATCTTCTATCTTCCTCTCGAAGAACAGTGCGTAATTTGAGCCCACTGCTACCACCAAAAGGAGTCCGATCAAATGAAAAATGGACAGGGGACCACCGGTTTTCAGAAGAATGGCCAGGGTGAACGTGACGGCCCCGATCAACGGGGCCATGACACGCATAACCCTGATTGGCGATCGGAGCACCACCGACAACAATAGCACAATCACGAGCAGACCGATGAGAGATAGACGCAGTGCGGTATGAAAGTATCTACGATACATTTTGTTGGACTGGTTCTTGATATTCAAAAAAACCAGTCCGGGGATATTCCACGTCGCTTGCGCTTTCATCAAACGCTTCGGATGTGTCACGTCTTTCAGCGGCAACAGAGCGGTCCAGTGACCATGGGACTGGAACAACAAAGAGTCCAGCTTGAGTCCAAGCGTTGTGCCAGCAAAACTTTCGCGACTCAGCAATGCTTCGCGTCTCTCCCTCTCTGCCTGAATCAGAAAAGGTTCAAAAAATTCCGGACGAAAGGGCAATTCCACTAAAGCGTTCTGCAGATTGGTGCGTAGTTGTTCTGGCGGAGGCAATGCGGCCTGACGGGCTCTTTGTGTTGCCCTGCTTGGTAAAACCTGCGAAGGTGATTCGAAGCCTGCCAATACGGCTTCATTGCGCAAAGTCACCAGTTTTTCCTCCACTTGTTCACTGGCCACCAAGGCTTCCTCCAAACCATTCGCTCTGATCGCAATGAGGTCGTTCACGCTGGGTGCACTCAGTTCGGAGCGCAACTTCCTATCCAATTGTTGATCAGCAAAAGATGTCGGGTTGAGACTGCTCAGATGAGCATTCCACCAAGGCCCTTCGCGCAAGGACAAGAAGATCGTTACCAACACCATCGACAGCAGCACCGGAACCCGAAGCCTGGAGGAGTGCGATATCAATACCTGCAAGGTGGAAAAAAGACGGGGGCTCTGACGGGCAACAAAGTCTTTGGGCATCAGCAGGGGCAGCACCCAGCGGGTCACCCCAACCGCTACAAACAAACCGACAATGGAAAAGAGTCCCAGCTGCGACAATCCAGGGAAATCGGAAAAGAGAAGAGCACTGAAACCACAAACTGATGTCAGTACGCCAAGACGCAATGTTGGCCAGATACGGGGAAGGGTCTCCCCCGGTGGCTGCCCTGGACGAGTCTGGGAAAAAAGATAGATCGCATAATCGACCCCTTCCCCAAGCAGAGTGGTCCCAAAACCCACAGTGATCCCATCCACTTTGCCAAAACCCAAGCTTACGGCCGCAATGCCGGCAACAGCCCCGCTCAGAACGGGCAAAAGCGCCAGGGACAGCAGTCGGGGGGAACGGTACACGGTCAATAAAAGGCTTCCGACCAAGAATGTGGCCAGAAAAGAAAGTCTCCAAACATTGGCTTTAATCTGGTCCCTTATATGCACGGCAAACACAGCCGGTCCGGTTTCAACAAACTGAAGATGCTGTGCTCCAACAACCTGTCGAGTGAGATCAAAGGCACTCTGAAGACTCGCGAGATTGCGCTTCTGCGCATCCAGATCAAAACCTGGCGACCGCGTCTGCACAATCAACAAGGCGCGCTTCCCATCCTTCGAAAACCACACCCCGTCGCGATGGGATGGCCCCCTCTCCCCCCCGCTTTTGATCGTATCCGTCAGATGGATTATTTCTCTTGTCGGATCAGCCGACAGAAGCGGCTCCAACAAAGGTCCCCCTGGAGAAACAAGAAGTTGTAGGTCCTTTTGTAACGACTGACGAATGGCTAACGAAATAAACCTATCCGGAGTCACCTGATTGCTCAAAAGGTAGCGATACTTCCAGAGGAGCGCACGATCCCGTGCGGTGCCGACAGAACTCCCATTCCGGACAAGAACGAACTCCGGATTCGCTCCCAGGCGCACGGCCAGATCCTTGCTTGCTGCCGCGAGCTCCGATGGCTGACCATTTTTTATCGCCAGCAGCAGCAGCCGCGAAACCACCCCGTTTTTTAGCTGTTCTACCAGAAGGCGTTGATCCGGGTGGGGGGAAGCCGGCAAAAAAGCCGATATTCCTGTACTGAATGTCGATCGGCCAATAATCAGAACACTCGCAAGCAGCATCGTTAACCAAAGACCGATCACCCAGCGAGATGATCCGATCACGGTGCATTCCGGCGCAACTTCATAATCGAATAATTGCCTTTGCTATAATGTATTTCTATACGATTGATCCTTGCATCGCGACCACTTATGAGGATAGAAACGACTTCCTTTTTTGGCGTTTGGAACCGCGGCTTCAATTCAAGCCGCCATCCTCCCGGCGCCCCGTTCATCTGAACGGTGAAATAACGCTGAAGAATTGACAATTGTCCGGACAGCGTCGCCCGCAATGATTCAACCACCGCCCAAATTCCGGGAGTGTTCTGCAAAGAAATGTTGCGGGGGCCATGCCAGGAGGAACTGTACAAGGTTAACCGATCTCCACGAATGACAGCCCGTTGTGGCGATGGAAATTCTGTTTTCTGCTCAAGATAATCGGGCGCTTTATAAATGAGAATACCTTTGGACACCAGCGGTTTGGTCAAATTATGCAGGTATTGGCGCTGGACAAAATGGGGATTGTCCGTTTTGACTTGTGCGAAGGACTGCATAAGAGATTGGATGTTCCACCGGCTAGACGCAACATGACCGAATCCATCATCGGCTCCCGCTATCGCGACCTGACAGACAAGCAGGCAACAGACCATGAAAACAATCGTCATTTTACAAGAACATCTGGATTTCCAATCAAGAAACTTTCTGGTCCCAACCTTCTCAACAATTGTCTTCAGGGGGCCAGAAATCATAGAAGTTGAACCAGTTGGATGGGACCAGCCGGCAATAATATTCGAGCCGTCGGACGTAGGCGAGCAGAGCCTGCTCGCTTTTAGCCTTGCTTGGGCTTTCGGCATCGAATGACAGCTGCTCAAAGTGAATGTCATAGCGGTTCCCTCCCCGATAGAGCCCCACCATAAAACCCATGGGACGACCTAGCATCACTGCCAACCGGAATGGTCCGACGGAAAAATCTGCCGGAGTCTCCAAAAATAACAAACGCAGGGCGGCATTTTCGGTGAGTGCCCGATCAGCCAGAATACCGATGCAATCACCACGATCAAGACGATCCCGAACTTTAAGCATCGAATCAATTCTCCCCGATGCAATGACCTCGGATGGAGCTGCCGGGTTGATCGCCCGTAAAACGGAATTCATCTTGCGGGCGCTTTCTTCGTGCATGAGTGTGGATATCCGGATCCCTGACTTTTGAGACCCACAGACCCTCAACACCTCGAAACTGCCGAGGTGGGATCCCATTAGAAAACAGCCCTGCCCCCCTGCCAGAACCGCCGAAAGCTCTCGTTCACCATAAACACGTATATCGAAGAGTCCAATCTGCCCATTTAGAAAATAAACCCGGTCCAGCTGGGTGCTGGCATACACGAAGAGGTGGCGAAACAAATCCCTGATATTTGGACGATGTTTCGTAGCACGCATGAGAAAGGTTCTCACTGCCTTGCACGCCACGGGCGAAAATAGCAAAAAATAGAGACAGATCGGCCAAAGGAACAGTCGCGTGCATCTCCTCCCCAAACGAAGTGCCACCCAAGCGAGAACTTTCATGCCGAGGAGATTGCCCCGCTCGGGCCGCTCCATCCAGATTGAACGATTATGCATGTCCTTACCCGCTCGAAGCATTGCGAATTTCGAACATCCCGGTCAAAGCCGGTTCATCCTGTCCTTCGCACAGGAAGGAGATCTCGCCGGTCGTTCGCTTTTCCCAGAACACCCTCAAGGATTCGCCAGGTCGGACCGGTCGAAGGAACTTCGCCGATCTCAGCACATAACGATCTCCCGGGAGCAAATCATGAATCATTTGTTGTATCTGCATCAGCAAAAGAGCTCCCGGGACAATCGGTGAGCCAGGAAAATGACCGGCTATGGACGGATGATCCTTCGAAAATGAGAATTCCGCACTGTCCAATTCTCCCCCTATTTCAATTTTCGTACCGCTGGACAATTTGATCGATCTCTGCCCTTGGCAACTTCCCCGTCGCATCGCGAGGCAAACCATCAACCAGACGTAGCGGTCGAGGCAAGAACACCGGATCAACCCGATCGCGCAACTCTCTTGAAAGAGTCTCAATATCAAGTGTCTTGCTGACAACAAATGCCATGAGTCGAGCCACTTTTCCGGGAGACTCACGAGCCATGACAAACACACCGTCATCGACTCCGGGAATAGCGTTCAGCAGGTGATTCAAAGAAGTCAGAGAAGTCCGCTTGCCAGCAATATTGACAAGATCCGTGTGGCGATCGCCCAGGACAAAATGTCGGCTGTCGCGGATCTCGATAACGTCACTCAGCACGACTTCCGCCTCGACGTGTCCCCCGCTCACAACCACTCTTCCATCGGGAAGCATTTCCAATCTCACGCCAGGCATACATTGCCACGTTGGACCCTGTGTTGTTCGGCGGACAGCTACTTGACCAGACTCAGTACAACCATAGATCTCCATGACCGGCGCACAAAATTTACTTTCCGCCTGGGTCGCCAAAGAGATCGACAATGGAGCGGTTGCGCAAATCACCATCTCCACCGGGGGTATTGCAACAGCGTCCGAAAGCAGCGCCCGAAGATGCACCGGCGAAGTAACCAACACCCTGGGATGAGGCAGAGCCGCGATTTGGTTGAAAACATCCTCCGTATAGAATGGACGTTTATTGTGCCAGATCAGACCATTCTGCATGGCCAACAACAGGCTCGACTCAAATCCGTACATATGCTGCGCCGGAACGGTGCTGACGAGGATCGCCCCCGGCAGGGAAGTGATGCCAAGAGCACTTCCCGCGGACAAAGCACTTGTGACAAGACTACCCCATGACTTTTGATGGGCCACCGGCTCGCCCGTAGACCCTGAAGTAAAAACATGTGCTACGACCTGACTGGCCGGGAAAAGAGGTATTTCAGTGTCTTCCCGCATTCCTGTCATTGACAGATCAGGAAAATGGAGAGTTTCAATCGGCGATGACATGCTGGCGCTGTCCGTCAGCGTATAAACCTCCGAATAGTTCTCCTGAAGCTGCTTTAAGAAGGCAAACGTGTGGCTCGGTGGCAACAGGCTGACTTGCTGGCGCTTAATGGCTGCCGCCAGACCTACGGAAAAGCGATAGCGATCAAGGCACAAATTCAGCACATGCCGGCGTTCCGGCAACTGCTCCGCCAGAGCGCGCACATCCGAAAGGAACTCCTTTACCCTCACAGCCCGCCCATCACGATAAGATACGACAGCATTGGGCTCGCGTGGTAGAAACAAGGGAAACAACGCCATGATCCGCTATGTCCCTCCTCGGGGAAGTGGGTTTTCTGGCTCAAAATGAACGTGTTTGGAAAACCCTAGGGGGCCTCTCAAAAACAAGGGTGAAATGGGAACTCGGGATATTCGGATTCTCCTTGGTCGGAGATGATGTCCCAAGGACTATTCCCGAATAATGTCTTTCAAAAATAACGAACAATGAAAATCAAAACAGTCTCTGAAAACAGACATCCGGACAGAGCCCAGCCGAAACTCCTTTATTCAAAGAGTCCGCGCCTCCACACAAGGCTCCATCGAGCCTTCGGAGCTTTAGAAGAGCATGATGACAACACAAGGGCACCTGCCAGAACCACCAAAACTCACGGAGGAGTCATGCTTCGGCCCGACACTTCTGCACATACTCATTCAGGTTGCGAAGAGAGCTGAAAACACGAGCATTATCACTGTCATCAGCGGATACACGAAAACCGTAAGACTTGGAGATAGCCAGAGATATCTCAAGAATATCGATGGAGTCCAGCCCCATACCATCACCATAAAGCGGCATTCGCGGATCGAGCGCCGTGGGATCAAGGTCCATCCCCAATGTGGTGACAATCAATCGAGCAAGCTCCAGCTCCTCTGGTGACAACTTTTCGTCAAACAGCAAAGCGTCTCCTCTCCATTTAATGATTGAATCAAGAGAAAATTCGACCCTTCTTGCAGATCCTCACGGTAAGAAAACTCTGCCTGGTGGGCAAGAAAGGGCTGACGCGACAGAAATTCTTCAGACCCATCAATCACTGAAACCATAGAGACGAAGCCCAAGTGGTTCACGGGGGTAAATGCGGACTCAGGTCGAGAAAAATCGGCAATCTCTAAAATTTTTGCCCTTATTCAGAGGGAGAAAAACCGCTCAAACACCCCCGTTACAAGCATTGATTAAAAAATCAATTTAGGGCTTTGTGTACAGGCTTGATACAGTTTGCTGTTGCACGAAGAGTTTCTTTCTGAGCAAAAAACCATATTTCCTTACGGGACAGATCTAACGTCACATTCTCCAGTCTTCCGCCGGAACAGATATTGGAGAGTTTCTCGTTGACTCTTTGGGCCAAGGCCGAATTTTTATTTTGATCGTCCGTAAAAAAGAACAGGATCGTTTTGTGAGACGAACTGGCTTCGATCCGCGTACTGGGGTCTCCCACCATGCCGTTTGAGATCTCTCGTGGGTAGTCAAACGCAGCACATGCACCAAACAGAAGAAAACTTGAAAGAACCATAAGTTCTGCAATGCCTTTCATAAGACCCCCTTATCTTCATGACGCATAGAATAGCCCCAATCGCATATCAGGCAGGTAACAAAATATATAAGCAATAACAATACCAAATAAATAAATCAATAAAAATTAATAATATTCAATGTTCAATAAAATCGGAACAGAACATATTTTCAGTAAAACTTTCTGACATATGTCCATTTTTCTTACAGTCAATACCCGACCAACAGATCCGGTGAACCGATCGTTTGAGAACCACTTTGTTACGTTACACAACGGAACATCGTTGTTTTTTTGTCTTTGTTGAGAAAACGGCCGCATGAACCCGGGCATGCATCCTATCGACCCTGCTCAGGCCACAGGAAGGTTCGACAAGATCCAAAAATAGAGAGAATGATCAAGGATATTGCCGGACTTTTAGACCACTTATTCCCGCTCGATCACCCCAACCAAGGGGAACAGTTGCGAGATGCGGATCTGTCGAGGTATAACGCAAAAACAGGCTTGGGAAACGGGAAGACTGAACAGGATAGAAGAACAGGGCGGTCCGGCAGCAGCCGGCTCGTCAAAAAAGACCGCAGGAGGAACGATTGTCGCCCGAAAAAGAGGATCACGCCAGAAGCTTCCCGGCATCCCTTTCGATTTACCCTTCAGATACAAGGGGAGCAAAAGACGAAAGGATCACACGGATCACTTTTTTCCTCGCATTTGTCGGAGTCGGGCTTTTTTCCGTCACAAGGCTCTTCCTGATCCATTGGGTCTGGCTGATTCCCGTCTCCCTCGGATCCCTGACACTTCTGGCAATCACCATTCTGGCCCTCCGGGCGCGGGAGAAACCACGCTTCAGGATACGGATCGGAAGAGAAGACGTTTGCATTGACACCATCGGGACATCCGGTGAAAGAACAACCCGCTGCTATCCGGTCGGCGATATTAGCGCCGGAAATCCCGCTGGAGAAGGAACCCCTCCCGAGAGCTTTTCCCTGTTCTTCAAAGGACAGGAGATTTGCCAATGCAACCTGTTCGGGGTCAGGAACGTCTCGTTGTACCAGGACATTTTTGAATATTTTGGGCTCCCCCGAGAGAAAAGGCCGGAGATTGGCCCGAAAAAAGAGATCATTCCCAAAAAAAAGCTCTCATGGTTCCTGCTGGCCTATGGCCTTATTGCCCTGCTTTTGAGCCTCTGGGCAATCTATCAGCACAGAAGCCCTGAAATGGAGGCTCCTTTTCCACGCCCATAGGACCTGATACCCACCCGCACCGTTCTCCACAGGCTTCACATGCGGAGAAACTCTCTGCCAATCGGAAACGTAAAATACCCCCCAAGCAGGAAATGAA